>JAGCPI010000016.1 GCA_017645255.1 bacterium | reverse complement strand
GCAGTACATGTTCCACTTAATGCAACTTGAAATACGAATTGACTAGAATGCCCCTTTGGTTGTAAAGATGATTTAGGCAAGTTAACTAATGGCATTCAATTTGTCATTCAAGGTCCCGCGGTTTATGAATTTCAACCTGATCAATATGCATGAGTAATTACTAGTTATGATTTAACTTCTTCACTAGGAATTGCTAGTTCTGCGAAAAATGCTACTACTACGTTAAACGTTCCCTATGCTCCTTACACTCCAAGTACCTCTAGTCAATTTTCACCAGCTACAGATCCCCAACAAACTGTAGGCCAAATTGGTGTAACTGATAAATATACGATAGAACCAGCTAATACTACCCAAAGTGGATGACACTTTAACACTAGTAGTGCTCCATCTACTACTAAAGGCTATACAAATACCATGGATAGTTTTAATGACATTCAAAACGTCATGACTACTAGTGATACTACCATTGATAATTTTTGTATTTATACTTTATATGGAATTCAAAGTGAAACCATTGCGAACCAACAAGATGATAACCAAGGGACCGTTGGGGATGCTAATAACCAATTTTCAGGAGCTGAAGATGGTTGATTATTTTACTTTCAAGATAATGGTACTAAATTTGATATTGATACTAACGGGGGTGCAACTATCTTAGGTACTAACCCAGATGCGACATTACATATTTCTTTGTATGATCCATTTACGGGAAAATACATTGTTAACGACAACATTTCTGGTGAAAGTTATTATTTAAATGCTAATGATTATAATAACAACACATTTGTATATCAATATAATTGTCAACCGGGGGACATTTTAAGTGTATATGCTACATCCTGAGGTACTAATGGGTCGATCATTGCTACGCAATCAAAAGAAAGTTGAAATGTTAACATTGCTTCCAATTTCAACTATAACACTTGACAAGCTGACGAAAATAATGGTGATACTAATTATCAAACTAGTAATGGTAATGGTTTAAATACTTACATGGATCTTTATACCTCATGAACTTCTTGAAATGGATTGAATACTAATTTAGCCATCAAACCCCAAGGATTGTATAGCACCTTAAGTGCTACAACTTTAAGTAATGTTGCTTATGATCCAACTAATGGAACCTTAAGTTTAAGTGGTAACAGTTTACCAAACATTAAGTTTGATGTCCAAGTAAATGGAAACACCATTGGTACTATTGAAAGTACTAATGCAGGAGCAATTGATAGTACCTTGACTAATCTTGCAAAAACATATACGAGTGCAAATAGTTTAACTTTAAGCCCAATAAGTTCTGCAACAGGCACAACTTCAGTTATCTTACCATTACCAGTAACTACACACTTACAAGGTAATAACCCAAAACAAAGTTTCATTGGGATTGATTTTGCTAATGGCACTAATTGAATTGATGGAAATATTCTTGCCAATGGCATGACTGACACTTTAGCATTTACTAGTCAAATTAAGAATTATTGACCAGCATATGCTACTAGTTTTGGTCTTTATTACAATAACGTTAATAATGGATTTGCCACTGCTTCATCAACTAGTGATACATCAACAATTGATCTTAGTTACGAACAACCAAATAGCACTACTTATACAACTGTTAAAGCATTAACAATTAACTCAAAGACTACATTAGCTGATGTGCAACAATGATTTAGTACGATTCCTTATGTTCCAGGTGAAAAAATTGCTTTTTGGGGTACTAATGCAGGAATAACTAACTTTTATTCCCAAAACCAAGTTTATAACTTTGGATATGTTAAAGGAGCAAATAGTTACAATAGTCAAACTACTGATGATACTTATCCATTTCAAATTAATGGTACCAATATTGTGCCATTAACTAATGAAAATGCATCTGATACCAGATTTTATGCTCACACTGAAGAAGAAAATGCTTCTAACTATATGGAATGATCTGCTACGTATGGATGAGCTGATGAATCCCCAACTGGATGGTGAATGAACGGTGAAGACTCCATTAACTGGTATGATCCAAATCAAACCATGGTGCAAGTAGCAAACCAAATTGCTCAATCTTATTCAAATCCAATTAATAAGGTAATTGCTACTGAAAACTGAGTGATGACCAACATGGAAGATTTAGGGGCTTATCAATCACGATATCAATATACTGAACGGCAATTATTTGAAAAGCAAGAAGGAGTGTGTGGTAATTACGCTGACTTAACTTGCACCTTATTAAAATTACTTGGTTTTGTTTCAAGACCAGTATTAGGTAATGACTGACCGCGGGCAAATGCTACTTCTTCTGATACGGGAGCAGCAGTTGAAAGTAGATACCACGTTTGAACCCAAGTTTGAATGCCCCAATACCAAGAATGAATTAGTATTGACCCATTATGAGAACAATGAATGTATGATAACCAAATTGGGGGCGAACAAAATTACTTTGCTACCAACCGTGACTCATGTCGGATAATTGGAGTAATGTGGCCTGATGAAGGTACTGGTCAATATTATGATACTTATGGTACTTTAACTTATCATAATTATGAATATGATAATTACTTCTCTTATTTTAAAGGATGTGAATGACAAGCACTTAATGACATGGGAAGATATTATGATGTTCCACCTGGAATGAATGTACAAGATTATGACTTTGGTTATGCCAACGCATTAACGTGATTATTTAATTGAGCTGCCAACCCAACTAATAGTATTAATGATAGCCCAACGATTAAAGGACCAACTTGATCTTATAACTTCGAATCCATGGGTGTTAGTCCAAATTAATTGCTTTTAAATTTTTGCTAATAAAAAATATGAGAGGTTAAAATCTCATATTTTTATTTCAATCACTTAATAATTAATTCATATTGATTACCTAATAACATACCCTTTGCATGTTTTGATAATTAAGATAGATAACGCTTAGTTTATTTGCTAACTGATTAATACAAAAAGTAAGTTAATGATTTTTAATTGGATTTATTTAAGGAAAAAAAGTGCAGTAGATCAATAATAACGATGAAATAAAATCATAAAATACAATAATTTTTGTTTAAAAAACTATTGTTTTATTTCCTACCAATTTATTGCTTTAAGTTATTTTAGGTAAATTAAAGTTAATACTTATTTAATTTAGTCTTTGATGTTTTAAAACTTAAGTTTTACTCATTTTCCAATTAATAACTTCCCATCTTGTTATCATCAAGTTATTAGTGCAAAATACACTCATCTTTCTTTAAAACACTAATTTGAATTAATTTTCGTAGTTGCTTTTACTGGGGCATAGTTTAAACGATGAAAATCCAGAATCTTACCATATTCCTTTAACGCTGCTAAGTGCTTTTTTGTACCGTATCCTGCATTATGAATAAAGTCATAAACATCATATTGGGGATGGGACTTAACATACAATTCCATTAAATAATCTTTATAGTATTTAGCAAGAATGCTACTAGCAGCTACGTTTAAACTAATGGCATCGGCATGGGCAAATGCAATTAAACGTTTGGTTGCTTGTGGGTGTTCAAAATCAACAATAATAAAATCAGCATCCTTTTCAATTTTCTTAATGACTTGTTGCATGCCATAAATACTTGCTTTTTTAGGACCTAATTCATTAATTGTTTTGACATCAATGACTTCTAAATCATAAATCGAATGTTGAATAATAATGTTAAATAATGCTTTTCGTTGCTTTTTACTTAATAGTTTTGAGTCATTAATTTGATTAATTATGGTTTCATCTAATTCATTAATAAAAAGAATGCACCCACCTACTACCATGGGACCAGCTAAATTTCCACGCCCCGCTTCATCAATTCCTAAAATCTTTTTACTTGTTAAGTTAAAACGTTTTTCAAAATAATTTTGCATACTAACTTATTTAACCTTTATTTTATTTTTACTACTTTCTATTTATAAAGTTAATGGATTTTAAATTTTGAAACAAAACTGTTTTAATTTTTAACATTGTCTTTTATTTATAATCTAACTAACTTTTAAGCATTAATAATGAAAAACCAATTAAAAAGTAGAACGCGTAATTTTCAAACATACCAGATGTATTTGGCTCAAACCAAAGATTTGGTTATTAATTATGACATAAAAATTAATTTCATTCGTGATTTTAATAAAAAATTTGCAAATGAAAATGGGAGTGCTTTTAAATTTACTAAATACCGTTTAATTGCTTTTTTCCTTGATTTATTAATCACATTAGCAATTGTTATTTCGCTATTAGCAATAGGAATTACGTGTGCAAATTGGGCACCATCATCAATTAGCCAAAGTACAATTACTGCAATTACTTTTTGTTTGGCAATCATTCCAACAGCATTAACCCCATTAATCACCTGAATCATTGCCCAATTTTTCTGGTTGTGAATCTTTAAAGATTTCGATCAATTAAAGAAAATTATTATCAACTTAGTTGATCACCAAGCAATTAACTTAAGTAAGTTTTCGTTGTTTCCATGTTCAATTGGTTTTTTCATGCCAACTTATTTAAAATCATTACCATATAAAATTAACTATACTTGTTTAAGCAATAGCACCTTATTTAGTGAATATCATGATTTATTGTTAACCTGTAATAATCAAGTAGATCATAATGAATTAATTAAGCAAATTTGTGCAAGTATTCAAGATGTTAGTTCTTCGCCAATTCAAGCTGCACTATTTGGTTTCTTACCTAAATCGAAAATTCGGAAAGGTTTTAGTCTTACTAATTATTTTTATTTTTGTGCTGCAATCTACCAAAATTATCTTGAATGTCAAATTGGAGTTAATTTTCAAAAACAATAATTTAAACTTTAGACTTTGATTTATAATATGAAGCGATATGTGAAGTTGCGGTTGAGTTTTCAATCGCCATAACGACTTCACGGTTGCAAAACCAATAAGAAGAGGCTTATAGGCCTCTTTTTATTTTTGCTAAAACTGTAAATAACAAATGTTATACGCTTAAAGATTTAAATTTCAATGAATGCTCAAGGTTTACCTTATTCTTTTGATATTTTTGCTCCTGTATTTATCCAATAACTTAATTTTCAAAAAAATATTAACTTTTGAAAGTTATTAAAGAAAAGCTCAAACTTTGATTTTTTATTTTCATTATGGAATATTTTTTGTTATTTTTTTTAGTTGCTAAATTATAATAAAAAACAAATTAAATTAACAACATTATGATTATTTAGTAATCATAATTTTTAGTTTATTTAGTTCCATATATTTTTTTATTTAATTGGAGAATTGATGCAATTTAAATTATTTAAACATAAACAAACACCACTAGTTGCTACTAGTGATGTTCCGAAAGAAATAACGAAAATTAATTGAGCAGCCTTATTATCGTTATGTACCATCATGTTTTGCTTAGGAATTGGATGATACATTCCAGGGGGGATTGCAAGTCCCCTTGAAAGTGCGTTTCCAGGCACAACCCAAGCTAATGTTAACTTAACGTTAACACTTTATTTAATTGGGGCGATTATTAGTGCGGTGTTAATTCCGCTTCTATTTTTTAAAATTAAACGCAAATGAATTATCTTTTATTGTGCGGTTATTTATTGTATTGCTAGTGTTATTGTGGCATTTAGTAGTAATTTTAGTGAATTGTTATTCTTTAGATTTTTGTGTGGTCTTGCCCATGGGGGCATTTCCGCTATTATTACCGTGGTAGCAATGGCAATTGCACCTAAGAATAAACATGGTACTGCAGTTACAGCTACATTAGTATCATTATTTGCTGCTACGTGTACAATTGTCCCAATCTTTACGTTTGTAAGTAACATGGACGTTGGCCATCATTTACCTGCACTAGCTACTTTAGCAATGGGTAAACAAAACTGACGTTGAACTTTCTTTGCAACTGCAATTGTGGTCCTTATTGGGGGCTTTTGTGTTTACATTTTTGTTCCAAAAGATCTACATTTGACTGGTGGTAAACCAAACATCAAATCCGAAATTAAATCAATTGTTTACTGACCATTTACTTTAACTATTGCGTTTGCACTTGTTGTCTTTCTTGCCATCTTTATTATTTATCCATTATTACAAGAAGAATGAACAAGTCCAATTGTCGGAATTATTGCTAACAAGCAAAACTTACTTGGCTTATTACTTGCCATGTACGGAATTTGCTCAGCTGGTGGTAACGTCCTAGGGGGAATTTTTACGAATGGTAAATCATTCCCGTGACTATACATGCTTGTTGCAGGTACTTTGATTGGTTTAATTGGACTTGCAATTTCTGTAGCATGTAGGAATGCAGCTGCTATTCTTGCTTTTACTTTAATCTTCCCAGTATTTGCTTATACTTTACTACCAAATATTTACGCAATTGGCTTACCACTTGGTAAATATCATGATAAAAGTGATAATGTTGACTTTGAATCAGGTTTAGTGCAATGCTTTGTTGGTTTTGGAGCCATGATTGGTACTGCCATTGGGGGACCAATTTGCACTAACCATACTGCGAGTTTAGCTGGTACCTTTAACCCTGACAATTTTGGCACTGTGGTTTATATTGCCCTTGCATTCATGATTGTAGGTGCAATCATTCTTATTCCAATCAACTGGTATATGTATAATGCAAAATTAACCATGCAAAACAAAAAAACCAAGTTTGATTTCTTTGCTTTCTTCCCAATTATTATTGATAAATATGCACCAAATGAATTACGCAATGAAATTTATAACAATCCAAAGATTGCAAACAAAAAAGTAATTGATACTACTAAATTTCATTGAATTAAAAATAAAGAAAAAGTAGGTGAATAGATTTTTTTCACCTGCTTTTTTCTTTATTACTAAACTAAATAGTTAAAATAAAATCAAATCAAGTAAGATTAATAAAAAGATATTTAACTATTTCAATCATATTTTTGAATTAATGATTAGTTTATAAGACAAACCTTATGGAAATTAGAAATATCACAAATGCAACAAGATCATTCCAATTTGCTTAATAAAGATACAATTTGTAATTTACATTTTGAATTAAAGCATAATCTGCAATGATAATTAAAAGTACGCAAATGAAATTTTAATGCCATTTTAATTTCATTTAGTATTACCTTTATAGTTGGTTTTATTATTTGCTTATTACAAATTTGGGACAATAAGGAACACCATTGCACCAACGAGTTTGCTAATCCTAACTATGATGAAGGTGCACTAGTAATTGGCCGTTTTGTTTGTGCTGGGATCTTAATTTGGTGTTTTTATTAAATTATTATGGGGATCTATGCATGGTATATTCCTTTTTGGTTTAACAAGAAAAGTAAATATTCGTTTGATATTTTTTCGAATACAGTAAGGCAAGGATACTTATGTCCTGATGAAACTAGATATCCTGATGCAATTAGAATGGCATTTTATTACAATGACACCATTAAGTGAAGAATGAATAATCCTAATTCGAGGGTTAAAGATGTGATGCCTTTATTTGACTTAGTAGCAATTTTAAGTGCAATTAAAGATTACCAAGCAAAATATTGTAACGTTCCAAACTTAGATAATCGTGCAACAAATAATGCAAGTTTATAATTTGCTTGCATTATTTTTATTTACTTTTATTGCTTACTATTAGAATTAAAAAAGAATAAAAAAATATATGCTCTTAGCAAGCATATATTTCCTGGCGCGGCATACAGGACTTGAACTTGTGACCCTCAGCTCCGGAGGCTGATGCTCTATCCACTGAGCTAATGCCGCATTATTAATACTTAATAAGTATATATAAAATTTTAATGATTTTTAAAAAAGTTTTAACTTTTAATAAAAGATATATTAAATAAAATAAAAATTACTATGAATGATATTACTAACCAACCATTAAAAGATCAACCATGAATTAAGGAAAACATGTACCATTTACGATGATTAAAAATTATCGCAATTTTCCAATGTGTGAACGGATTGTGTGTTTTTATTTGTGGTGTATCTTTCATTGTATGCCTTGCGTGCTCACTACAAATAAGTCCAGGCGGAGTTGCTGCTGCAATTGGTATTACTGTTACTTTAGAAATTCTTGGAATTATTGTTGCAACAATCTTACATAACAAGTTTACTAAACATTTAGCATTTCTAGGAATTAGTACGCAAAAATACCAACAATTGCTAGCATGAAGTTGACGGTGTTTAATTGGACTTGCCTTATTTGGTTTTTTATTCTTTATTCCTATTTATTTATTAATCTTAGTTGATAATCTTGAATTAGATGCTAAAAAGAGAATTGCTAATAATGAACCATGCTTCATTAAAAAAGAACCACACCAAGCAGGTTTCTTACCACCATCACCTTCACCTTCATCTGCTTCAAACAATCAATAATAAAAATGACAAAGTTATAAGATACGATTAGCAAAGAGATGAATAAAGATTATTTAGACTAGGACATTAAAATTGGACAATAATTCTTTCGAGAAAGGAAGGATTATTGTTTTTTTATGTCAAAACAATTAAAACCAAATCAATGATTAGAATTATTCGATATTTATGAAACACAAGGTATTCAAGCTTTATGATTCAAATATGCAAAATATCGAAAAATAAATAAAAATAGTAAATATTTATTTTTCAAAAAGTACAAGAAATTTTTGTACCATAATAGAGATATGAACACATTAATATCTATGACTGGTAAGACATCTAAAAAAGGTACCAAATCAGGTCGTCCT
>JAGCPI010000015.1 GCA_017645255.1 bacterium | reverse complement strand
TCAGACTTCCAAAACTACTTTACGCTCGGATTTTTACTGGTATTTTTCTTTAGTAGTATTTCCCAATGAATCTTGATTGTAAGTACAGCAAGAAAAAATAGCACACCGTTCTCAATGATTTTTCAATACTTTATTGCTACACATGATAACGAACCAGAATTAATTAAAAGCATCAAAGACTTTACCATCTTGTGCCAATACAGTGGTTTTAAATATACTTATTTGGAAAAAATCATGGATGCTACTTACTGAGTAGCAAACTTCATGTGAATTTATATTATTTCCGCTTTAATTGGCACCTCATTTACCACTGGTGGATCATTTGAAATCGTGATCCCAATTATTGATTTATTAAGTTATTTTGGCCCTTATTTATTCTTATTTTACATTCATAGCATGATGATGAATGAAAAAAGAATTTTAACTTCGTTTAAATTATTAAGAATTAATAATGAAGCATACGATGGATATTTATACCAATGATTAATGAACGTAAAAAAACACTTTTTAACTTATTCAGTTTATTACAAACAAGAAAATATTTTTTATTGGTGTATTAACGAAAAAGATGAAGACTTGCATCCCCAATTAAATTTATTATTTGGGGGATATAAATATTTAAAGATTGTGTTTAAATACAGTGAAAATACTTCCGCAGGTAATATTAACACAATTAACATTAGCAATATTACTAGTGAATTTAATTTAATTAAATTGCAAGAACCCCCCATCTTACCGCTTGAAAACTTGTTTAGTTTACCAATTTTAGTGTTCTTTATTTTAAGTAAGATAAATGCGATTAAGTTTTATCACTGACTAAAAAGGTATAACTTTAAGATTAACACCAAGAAATATGTCATTGATAACCTTAATATCTTTAAAAATGCACAAGTTTACTTGCAATATGACAAAATTACAAATGAATTTTTTGTTACTTCGTTAAAGAAATTAAAAAAAGATCCTGACCACGAAATGCACGAAGTATTATTCATTACGAAAAAACGGTTAAGCAAAGTAATTCATAGTGCATATGATTACTTTACCCAACCGTGCATTAACCCGTTATTTACTAATAACGTGCATAATTTGCCAAAGCAAACTTTTATTTGTATTATTAATAATTATCAAACCTTCTTTAGAAAGATTAAATTGCTGTCGCAAAGCCTTAAAAAATAAAACATTGATAAGTGCCTTCACTAACTAAAAAGTTAGTATGGCACTTATTTTCATAAACTTTGACGTTGACAAAATATTGAAAATAATCCTTAGTTTTGTTATGATAAATTTGACTTAATAAAATTACTTGCTTAGGTTTAACTTGCAGTTTCTTGATGATGGTGTCATTAATGGCATTGGCAATTTTTTGCTTATTATCATCATTAATTGCCATTAATTTCTTTTTGGCATCATTACTAAAACTATCACTACTTAAAAAGAATTGTCCGTGGTATTTACGTACAAAATAAGATGCTAATTGACCAGGACTAATTTTTTGATATTGAATTGTTGTTGTCATTTTTAAAATTAAATAAATACTTTATTTTAAACAAAATTAGAAAAATAATAAGCAAAAATCTTAAATTTTACTGATTTTTTTTAGTGAATGAATAAAATAAAGGCAAATAATTTAAGGATTGATCCTTAAATATGAAAGTATTATTTGCAAAAAGAATTAAAATAGTTTTATAAATTTGATGATGGAATTAACAAATAAATCGTATTTAATTATTGGCTGTGGAATTACTGGTGCAACCCTAGCAAGATTGCTAGTTGACCATGGGGCAAAATATGTGAAAATAATTGAAGCAAAATCACATGTGGGTGGAAATGTATATGATCAATATGATGATCATCACATTTTGTACCACGTTTATGGCCCGCATATTTTGCATACAAATTATGAACAAGTGTGAAAGTTTGTTACTACTTACACTTCCATGATTGAATTTCGACACCAAGTCTTAGCAGCATACCACGATGAATTAATCCCATTGCCAATTAATCTAAATAGTATTTTGTTAATGACTAATCATAATTATCAATTAGTAAATAAACTATTAAGCACTTATTCAAATAAACAAACAATCACTATTAGTCAACTAGTTAATTGTCCTGATAAACAATTAAGTGACCTTGGCCAATTAATCTTTGCAAATATTTACGCTAATTACACCCAAAAAATGTGACATATTAGTGCTAATGAAATTGATAAAAATGTTTTAAATCGCTTACAAATTAATTTAAATTACCAATGAGATTATTTTCCTAATGACAAATATACCGGGGTTCCTAAATCTGGATATACTGCTTTCATTGAAAAATTAATTAATCATCCCAACATTAAAGTATTACTTAATCATGCCATGCAGGATTATTATGATTTAAATGCACTAAAGTTACTATTAACTAATCATGTTTATGATGGGATTTTTTACACAGGTATGATTGATAGTTTATTTGCTTTTAAATATGGACATTTACCATATCGCAGTTTACATTTTAGTTTTCAATATGTAAACTACGCCCCTTATCAACCTGCTAGTGTTATTAATTACCCTGCTCATCCATTAATGACTAGAATCACAGATTATAATTTTTTGTTACGGCAAAACTTGACGCATACGGTGATTGGCAAGGAATATCCAGGGGAATATGATCCAGCTGATTTAGCATATAATGTGCCATATTATCCCATTAATAACAAAATAACCCGCAGTATGTATTTACAGTACTATCAAGACTTACAAAACATTCCCCATTTATATTGTGTAGGCAGATTAGGGACTTATTCATATATTGATATGGATGATAGTATTTATCAATGCATGCAATTAATTGACCAATTAACTAGCGATGGGGGTAAATAACGTATGGAACCAAAATTATTAAGTGTTGTTATCCCTGCTTACAATAGTGCATCTTTCATTGGTAAATTATTTAAAAAAGTACCATTTGACCAATTGCATGAAGAAATTGAGTTTGTAGTTATTAATGATGGTAGTAAGGATAATACCTGACAAGTCTTGCAAGAAATCCAAGCCCAATATGGACCAAATTACGTCCGGATTTACAACAAGGAAAACGGGGGGTGAGGGAGTGTGCATAATTATGCCAAGCACATCCCATTGTATGGTAAGTATACAAAAACTTTAGATAGTGATGATTATTTTGATCCGTATGCTTTATTAAAATTTTTGGAATTTTTAAAAAACTTACCAAGCGGCATTGACATCATCTTTAGTAATGTAAATTTTATTAACATGGATGATGAAATCATGACCCAAAAATTTTATGATGCAATATTTCCCACTGATTTTTTTAAAATTGATGAAATCACCTTTACCAAGTTTTCAGTGCTTAACATCCATACCTTTACTACGTTAACAAAAATTTACCAATCAATCCCGGATTTACCCGTGCACATGTCATATATGGACAGTGTCTTAATTTTTTTATTGGTGAATGCATGCACCAATAAATGTGCTTTTTTTAAAGAAGCGCCATTATATCAATACCAAGTCGGAAACGAATCCCAATCAATTTCCATTCAAAACTTAGCCAAGCATGCTGATTGATTACGAACGGTCATTGTTACGCAAGCAAATTATTTCAATAGTTTGCACATGGACAAAACTAATAGCAAAAAGAAAAATCTCAACTTGGCCCAAATGATGCAATTAAGCTATTTTCTTTATTGCTACGGGATTGTTAACAAAGCAGATTTAACCAATGCCCAAAAAGCTAAATTAATGTACCAAGAATTAAAGGAAGTAAAAAATATTTTAGGAGTTAATTACGATAAATATTTTGCTGATTTCACCATTAACTTAATCAAATTTCTTCATTGTAAATTATTACCTAATATTATTAATTTAGCAGCCATGGTTATTAACACTGGATACTTAAAAGCAACCAAAAAAGATGGTAAATGGTTAAATGGGGGCATGATGGTACAAAAGAAAAATAAGCAAAATAATTAATTTTTAATTATTATTTAAAGAAAGGAAAAACCAAGAATTATGTTGATGAGAGACGAATTTTTATTAAGTTTATTTAATTTCTGTCTAGCTAAAAACTTTGGAGTTCAAGTAGATCTTAGCATGAAGCAACTAAGAGCTGACCAAAAGGATTTAAGTCCAAACCAAAATATTGCGGATGTTTTTGATGCCATGCTTGATGTGGTAGTATATGCAGTTGGTGCATGTGCAAAATTAGCAGTTTTAAACCAAGATCCACTTGTATTACATGTTAATAGCATTGATGAAAAGAAAATGGTCCAACGGATTGCTAATTGAAACGAAGTAAGAAATTTGCATATTTTTAACTTTCGTAGAGAATTAGCATTCATTGTGGAAGAAGTATACGAAGGAACTTATATTCCACACAAAAATAGTCACGTGGTTAGTTTTGTCATTGTTGACCAATACTTTAAAGATTTGATCACTAAATACCAAAGTGATTACAAATTATTGCAACAATTTTTTACTGATGTATACAAAACGTTCATGCACTGAGGACAAAAACTAGCTAATAGTTTTGTTAAACAAGATTTCTTTTATTACATGAATGAAGTTATGAACGCTAATGATACTAAAGGGATGAAAACTGATAGTGAAGGCAAAATCGTAAAAGATCCTAATACCTTTAGTCAACCACAAACTAAATTTGAACTTCGTTAAGATTAATCGTTAATAATTAAAAATTGCACTTGGAATTAATTCCAAAGGTGCAATTTTTTTAATTCTAAATTTTAATTATCTTGGTTATTTAAATAAGCATTAATAAATTTAATGGTGCATGGTAAACTTAATCAATTCGTTGGATTAGCAACCACTAAATCACTTAAATTAACATAATTGTTATTTGCATCATAAGCATAATAACACAAATTCTTAGCATTAACAAATCCTGCTAAACAAGCTTGCTTCTTCTTTTGGTTAAAGATGTAAGTGCCTTGCACGTTCTTACTAGTTTCAGCAATTTCATTACTCAAAAATTGCTTGTATGCTAAATTACTAAAGACATTAATAGCTCCTTCAGTTGGGTTGGTTGATTTCTTGACACATAAATGCCATGCAATTTCATCGCCATCTTCTAGTTTTAAAGTATTAACTCCTTTTGCTTTTAAACCAACTAACGGAATATTCATGCAATTAAAGCATGCTAATTTACCACATAAAGTGGCTACATAAACATTCGTGTTTAAATCATCAATTATCTTTACCCCAACTACTTCATCGTTATCTTCTAAAATAAAGCACGAAGAAGTACGAGCTTCTTTACTAGAAATAAATTCTGCTAAATCGGTCCGTTTCATTTTGCCGTTCTTGGTCGCAAAAATAAAACTACCATCTTTAATTTGCATTAATTGATGCATGTCAAAAGCACTTACAATGTGTTCGTTGCTTAACAAATGCAACTTACTGGTAAGATCTTCCCCGTTATCTTTTCACTTGGCATTTTGAATCTTGTATGTATCCATGTAGCACATCTTGCCAAGGTTAGTAAAAAATAAAATTAAACTTTTATTATTTGATGGCACAATAATTCGTAAAAAGTCTTGGCTTGATTTAAAGTTAATTTGCCCAAATTTAAGGGGGTCAACTTCTAATTTATTAACACTTTTAACTTGGTTTAAATTACTAATTAAAACAAATAAATCCTTTTCAATTAGTAAGTCTTTTTCACTTACCACGTTATCAACAGTTTTCTTTGACTTAATAATCTTAGTTTTGCGATCATAACCAAATTTCTTAATGTATTCTAATAATTTATCTTTTAGATAATTATTTTGTAAAACCGGATCATTAATTAATTGTTGGTAATGATCAATTTTTTGCTTTAATTCATCTGCTTCTTGTTGCAATAAAACAATGTCAGTGTTACTTAAGCGGTATAAACGTAATAAAACAATTGCTTCAGCTTGTTTAAAAGTAAATTCAAAACGATTGATTAAGTTTTGAATTGAATCTTGTTTATCTTTGGAATGGCGAATAATCACAATAATTTCATCCAAGATGCTAATCGCCTTCATTAACCCTTGGACTACTTCATAGCGATCTTTTGCTTCATTTAGCAAGTATTGGTGCACTTTAATTACGGTTTCAATCGCATATTGTAAGTAATAACGTAAATAATTTAAGATGTTAATTTTACATGGACGTCGATTATAAATTACCATCATGTTCGCACTAAAGTTAATTTGCAGTTGCGTATTTTTATATAGATAATTCATAATCTTTTCGGGATCAACTTGGTTATCACTTAATTCTAGTTCAATGCTAATTCCATTTTTATCCGTGGCATCAATAACTGCATTTACTCCCGGTAATTTATTATTCGCAATTAATTCCCCAATTTTTCCAACGATATCACTTTTAATCGTATCAAATGGAATATCAGTAATGACAATCTTTGGACTTTCTTTTGGATTGGAGGAGTTCACAAAATGATAAGAAGAACGCAAGGTAATCTTGCCTTCCCCACTTTCATAGCACTTAATTACTTCATCATAGTTAATAATAATTCCAGCAGTGGGAAAGTCAGGACCAGGCATGATGCTTAAAATATCTTTAGTCGTAGCATCTTGGTGATCAATTAAATAAATAATGGAATTTAACAATTCGGTAATGTTAAAAAGGGGAATGTTGGTCGCATACCCTGCTGCAATTCCACTTGCTCCATTTACAAGTAAGTTTGGTAATAAAGTGCTTAAAATGGTTGGTTCGGTTTCAGTATCATCAAAGTTATTGATAAACGGATAAATCTTTTTATCAATATCACTTAGCATTTCTTGTCCATATTCGCTTAAGCGAGCTTCGGTATACCGCATCGCAGCCGCCGGGTCATTATCAATCGATCCTTTGTTACCATGTACTTCAATTTCGGGTAAATTATTTTTTCAATCTTGGGCCATGCGAATTAAAGCTTCATAAATTGATGCATCCCCATGCGGGTGATATTTACCTAACACATCACCTACCGTTCTAGCACATTTTTTAAATTGACTGGTGGGAGTAAGATTAAGTTTGTACATCGCATACAAAATCCGCCGTTGAACTGGTTTTAGGCCATCTCTTAATTCTGGTAATGCTCGATCTTGAATAATATATTTAGCATACCGGTTAAAACCTTCTGCTAAAATATCATCAAAGTTTGCATTAATTTGATTATTTAAATTTTCCGTTGGTGCTTCGTTAATTTCTTTTGTTTTCTTTGCCATAATTATTAATCATCTGTGAAGTTAATGTTTTCTGTAATTCAATCTTTTCTTAATTGGGAATCTTCACCCATTAAGATGTTTAAACGCCGTTCTGCTAATGCTGCATCTCCTAAATTGACCTTAATGATTTGCCTCGTATCCTTATTCATGGTGGTTAAATATAATTGTTCAGGATTCATTTCCCCTAATCCCTTGTAGCGTTGGATTTCACAATTACCCATTGTTTTTTTAACTTCTTCTAATTCTACTTCGTTTCAGGCATATTTAACTAATCCGGATTTTTTATTTTCTAATTTAAATAATGGTGGCATTGCAATAAAAATATGACCATTGATGATTAAATCAGGAAAGTATCGATAAAACAAGGTTAAAAGCAATAATTGAATATGACTTCCATCGGTATCAGCATCAGTCATGATGATGACCTTGCCATATTTTAATTTCTTTAAATCAATGTCTTTACCAACTCCCATGCCTAAGCTAGCAATGATGTTAACAATCATTTCGCTTTTGAGTGCATCAGCAATTGAAGATTTATTAACATTAAGGATTTTTCCCCGTAATGGTAAGATGGCTTGCGTAATCCGATCACGGCCTAATTTTGCACTACCCCCAGCTGATTCCCCTTCGACGATGAAAATTTCATTCTTCATTGGGTCTTTACCTTGCGCTGGAGTTAATTTTCCTGCAAGCAAACTAGCATCTTTTTTAACATTGTGCAACCGTTTGGTAGCTTCCCTAGCGTTCTTAGCATTAATTCGAGCTGACTTACATAAATAAGCATGGTCAATAATTGTTTTGGCTTGGTCCTTATTTTTTTCCAGCCACAACATTAATTCCTTGCCCACAATGTCATACACAATGTTCTTTGCATCTTGAGTAAATAAGCGACCTTTGGTTTGTCCTTCAAACATGATGAGTTTTTCAGGAATATTGACATTTAATACGCACGTTAATCCTTCGGTTAAATCGCTTAGTTCTAACTCATGGTTTTTGCTTACATTAATTTTTCATTTATCGATGTAAGCATTAAAAGTTTTAACTAGCGCATTATGAAATCCTAATTCGTGACTACCCCCATCAATCGTTTTTGCACTATTGGCAAATGAAATCATGATTTCATTACTAGAGTCACAATATTGCATCGCACATTGCATGCTCATATTGCTTAAGGTTCCTTCCATGCTAATGATCGGAGACAAGATGGTTTTTCCTAAATTAATGAAGTTAATGTAATCTTGCAGCCCATGGTCTGAATAATACATTACTTCTTCATTGGTATTTTCATCTTTAAAGATTAACTTTAAACCCTTAAACAAGAAACTAAATTCTTGCATGCGTTCCTTGATTAAACTAGGATTGAATGTTATTTGTTTAAAGATTTTAATGTCAGGGTGAAAAGTAACTAAGGTCCCAGTACTTTTGGTAGGAATTTTTAAATCAATGGTTGCTTGGGCAATTTTCCCTCCGTCTTCATACTTAGATTCATACGTAGTTTTATTCCGAAAAACTTTGACATTTACCCAATCGCTTAAAGCGTTAACTACACTCGCTCCTACTCCGTGCAATCCACTAGCAATTTGGTAATTGGAATCATCAAATTTTCCTCCTGCGTGCAACATGGTAAACACGGTATCAAGTCCACTTAGATTTGATGTTTCATTTAAATCAACCGGAATTCCCCGGCCGTTATCTTGCACACTAATGCTATTGTCTTTGTGCAACGTTAATTGAATCAAATCAACTTTGCCCGCATACACTTCATCAATTGCGTTGTCTAAAATTTCTCAAACCAAGTGGTGTAATCCTCTTGCATCGGTTGATCCAATGTACATCCCTGGTCGTTTTCGAACAGCTTCTAATCCTTGTAAAACTTTAATGTTTTTGGCGTTATATTCACTATTACTCATACTGATTTTTTTTAATTAAATTAATTTTGTCTTAAAAATATTTTATTAAAATATATAAATTAAGTAATAATAAATATAGACATTAAGATAAACAAATCATTAAATAGGAATTTACGATGTTAAAAATTAATATCAGAGATAGCGATATTGCTTTAGTATTAGCAACTTTGATTTTCAACCACCCCGCATTAAAAAACATTAACCAAATCTTTAACACTGATGTAGAAAAAGATTTGAACAACGGTTTTATTTATGATGAAGCATTACGCTACATCATTGAAAAATGCTTAAACCCTAAAGATGGTTTTGGGAAACCAACTTTAAAGTTATTTTACAACACCCGCAATTGCTGAATCATTCACAATAAACTGCTTGAATTACTTGAATCAAGCAAGGAATGGTGAATTCAAGGAGGAACCTTTAAGTGTGTGGTTGATTTATCAACCGTCAATAAAGGATATTTTACTTCTTATATCTTTTTTGAATTCTCAAAATTAAACATCAACAAGGATATTGCTGATACTTCCCACCTTGAATCAATGTTACACAACGAAAAAGCAGCCAACATCGTTGATAAGGAATCAGGGGGTGCATTACATCCAAACGTTAAAAGTAACAAAGAAAAAATTACGGTTGAAGAACGATTACATTTGCATAAATTATTTGACTTTCACCATAAGAAAGATAAAGATGAAGTTGTAAAAAATACTCTAACTGCTCCTAATAATACCAATCCAAAACAAATGTTGCCATATTACCACAGTGAAATTACTACCCTCGTCATTGGAATGTACGATGTTCCTGAACGCTTAACCGTAGCGGTTGCTAACAAGAACTTCCTCATTGTGACCCAAAGTGCCCTTAAAATTATTAACCGTTTAATTTCATTCTGTAACTGTGTTGGCTTTTATAAATGAGTTGATAAAGAAAAGAAAATTATTGAACCATTAAATCCTGATGACATTGAAAAAGTGATTTTAAACGCTAAGAAATTTGTCAAGGATTATGATGGACAACACTTTGCTTCCCACAAGGAATGCGAAATCTGAAAGAAAACTCGGTTGCATTTAATTGACCAAATTTATCAAACCTTTAATGATTTGTACAACAACATCATGAATTACACTGATCAATTAAAGCAACAAGTTACTGCCCAAGTAACTAAAGAATTAAAAGAAGAAAACAAGAATAAGATTCAAGAAAAAATCGAAGAAATTAAGCAAAAAATTACCAATAAGGATGAAGCAAAGAAAGCTGCTTCACCTGCTGCCTAATTCTCTTATCATTTAAATAAAAAAAGCAATAACTGCTAGGAAACAGTTGTTGCTTTTTAATTATCTTTTACGTGATGTTGATGGTTTGAGATTTTTTGGTAATAATTAAACACCCCATATTTTTGGTGCAAAATTGGAATTAATTTCATGGTTGGTATAATTAAAATCCCTAAAATAATAAGCACCACCAGAATGCTTACTCAATATCCACCAATTTCATAGATTCAACTTGCTTGTCAATTTCCAACTGTATACCATAAGTATCCTGCTCACACAAAACAAAATAATCTGATCAACATGATGATAGTAGTAAAGAAAAGTAAACTAATGCTAAAGATTAATAAATGATGGTGTAAGCAATGCTTTTGTAAAAATTGGTAATAATTATTAGTTCATAAATAAAAAATAAAAATGTCTAATGGCAAAAAATATTCTAATAATAAATCAGCAAAGTTAATCGCACTAATCGGAATTACTAACATTCTGATTAGGGAAAATAAAACTAAATAAAGCACCTTATATCATTTATTGGGAATCAAAATGAAGCTAATAATGACAATTACTAAATAAAATTCAATGCTAATGCCACTTACCTTAGGCAAAATATCGCTAATATAGCATGTTAATAAACTAATGGCAATAAAGCACGCAGTTAAAATTAAATTGAACAATTGGTGTTTTAATTTAATTTTTTTATTGATGGTTTGCTTGGTCATGATTAACTATTTTCACCAAGCACCATTGATTTAGATAATGCATATAAACTCCTTCCGTTGGTATGAACCAAATCAAGTTACAAGTGTATAATCTCAACCAAGGAAATATTTTCCTTGGTACCACTGTTATGATGCATGTTGTTCTTTCTTTTTCTCATTATATTTAGATTCTCAAATAAAATAGAAGGACATTTATTAATTATCTCGATTGTATTGCTAGAATAAGAAATAAGATTGATATAATTTCAGTAATAATCAAAGGAAATAATTACAAGATGAAGTCAAAGAAAAATCATAATGAAATTAAAAATAGTGAATTATTAATTGAAGCAACTCCCACTTATTTAAAAGAAATTTGAGATATTTTACTGCAAGGTCATTCCTGGGGATGAATATATGAAAAAGGCAAGAAGGGTGAAACTAAAAAAATATTAGTGCATGAACCAATCATTTATGCTAATAATGATGCAAAAAATCGGGCATTTGATGACCAAATTAAAATTGAGGATTTACAAACCATTCTTTTAAAAAAACGAGCTGAGAAAGCCAAAGAAGACCAAAAGAATCGAACTAGACAAAATGCCGAAGTGTTTACTCCTTTATGAATTTGCAATAAACAAAATGATTTAGTTGACCAAGAATGATTTTCAAAAAAATCAGATTTATTTCTTTTGGAAAACCAAGATAAATTAAACACCTTATTAAAGCAAAACGGTTGAGATAGATTTTATCAAAAATATATCTTATTACCACGGATGGAAATTACTTGTGGTGAAGCACCATATTTAGTAAGTAGGTATGACGTTACTGATGGTACATTAAAAATTCAACCAATTGCAGGTCGCGTAGGATTACTTGATCGTAAATTACGAATTATTGACTACTTTATTAATAAAGAAAATAAAGAGGAATGAGAATCATGAGTAATTAAAGCTTTTCAAGCAATTTATGGTTTTGAATACCAAGGTGATAATTTATTGCTTGCTCGAATTAATTTATTCAACACATTTTGTGATTATTATAAAGCTAAATTCGGAAAATATCCATCCATGGAAGAAAATGATAATTTAATCAAAGAAATTGCAGAAATCATCAGTTGAAACCTGTGACAAATGGATGGAATTGATTATTGCATTCCCCAAGAACCAACTAGCAAAATTTCACTATCAAAGAAAAGAGGGAAACTTAATAATTCAAAAAACGATGGTAATATTTTAGCAAGTTTTGGCATTAATAATCCAGAAGCAAAAGAAACAGAAGAAATAGATTTAACAACTGTGCATTTTGATCGACAATTTTGCATTATTAAAGATTGATTTAATCAACGTCAAACAAAAGAAAATAAAGTAGATTGGGAAAACATTTTATACTTTGACAATGTGTTAAATATTCCAAGTTTATGACCTAATAAAGGTTTAAATTCAGATGACTTAAAACGAGTTGGTAAATTA
Organism: bacterium; assembly: GCA_017645255.1. The sequence goes on along the minus strand of JAGCPI010000015.1, from coordinate 573 downwards.
CAACCTATAAAACCAAAAGATGCACAAGTTTAATAAATAAAATGCATTATGGAAACTGATAAATTTTTAATAGAAATTACAATTGTTTAATCATCATCCTGATTTTAATAAATATTAAAATTTAATATTTGTTAGAGTATAATAGTAGTGCGATGTGGAGTCTCACTTGACAAGTTTTCAAGTGACAGAACGACTCCATGGTTGAAAAACCGGATAGAAAGAGGCTACGGCCTCTTTTTATTTTGCTATTTTTATTGATTATGAGTAATAAAACAGTTGTCAAACATCATTTTTTTACCTATTCTGAATTAGTAGAAAAATTAGGAACTTTACCTTTTATCAAATTGGCACCATTAAAAGCAATTAAATAGGATTTAGACCCCTTAAAAGAAGATAAAGTGCACTTAATGGTGAAGTTTTTTCTTTAAATTATAAAAATGAATTATAATTAAAAAGTACAACTTGGAGAGTTGGCTGAGCGGTCGAAAGCAACAGCTTGGAAAGTTGTCAATAGGGTTACACTTATTCAGCAGTTCGAATCTGCTACTCTCCTCCATGCGGCATTAGCTCAGT
>JAGCPI010000014.1 GCA_017645255.1 bacterium | reverse complement strand
ACTTTTAATGCTAGTTTAAACATTGGAACTGGCTATAATGCTAGCACCAACTTTACTATTCAATGTACTTCAACTGGAGTGATGGTACCTGAACCATACACTAGTCACTTACAAGGTTTTAATCCCAAATTAAGTTTAATTTGGCTATCAATTGAAAATCCAAATTGAACTAATAGTCCAGTTAATGGTGGCCCCGAACCAATTCTTAGTGAAATGTTATTTGATGGAATGGACAATAAAGTAGTTGCTGGTAATGTCGTAAGATATTTCCCCGCATATGCCACTCCGTGAAATTCTTATACCCAAAGCATTAATAGTTTTAGCAATACTAGTTTTCCAGGTGCAGGTAGCATTAATGTTGAAGTAACGACTCCAAATGGAAGCACAAGTAACTATTCATTTAACTTTACAACTTCTTCTAACGAACAAGATTTAAACAATTTCATTGATACCTTGCCGTATCAAGTAAATGATACTTATACTTTTAGTGGTCAATACTTAACTTTTTATAGTGTATATGAAAATAATAAAGTCGTTCCTTACTATTCAAATAGTGCTGGTACTTCCATTACTTTTAAAGTAACTGATAGTGGTTATATCTTTGAAGATAAAACTTTGCAAAATGCTGATCTTAACCCAACGATGGAAGAAACCAATGCAGGAGTGCAAAATCAATGAGAAACTACCTATGGTTGAATGATTTCATTAGATGACACAGAAAATTGCCAAGATTATAATGCCCCATTTGAACAAGCTCCTAATTATTCCTATTTAATCTCAAACTGGGACGATCCAAATCAATTAATGATGAAAGTAATGAAGCAAATTAGCCAAGCATTTTCTAATCCATTAGAAGAAGCATACGCAGTTGCCGACTGAGTTGGTTATAACTTAGAATACACGGAAAATTATTACCAACGCACCATTCGGCAAATCTTCCAAAATATGATGGGTGCATGTGGTGATTATGCCGCACTAACTGCAATTATGTTGCAACACCTTGGTTTTGTTACTAGAATTATTGGGGGAAATGCGATTGAAGATAACATGGCTGGATTTGATGATGCTAACCAAAATACTTTTACTGCGGACCACATGTGAATGCAAGTATGGTTTCCATCAGTTCAAGAATGATGTACTTTTGATCCAACTTGAAGTTGAACTACTGGCATTCAATACATTTCTGACGTTGGTACTACCGAAAACTTATTAAATACCCAACGGGACAACATGAACGTAGAAGCGGTTTTATGGCCATGAAAAGGTGAAGGATTAACTTATGACCAATATGGAACTGTTAGTTATAGTAAATTTGATTATGATAACTACTTTTCTTACTTTAAAGGCTGTGAATATGATGCTTTATACAATGTTGGAAGAGAATTTGACGTTCCTAATGGACTTTGAAACAGTTTAACTGACTATGACTTTAATAGTGCAATGGTTTGGGAATTAAATTGAGCTGCTAATCCCAACAATACTAATCCAAATAATGGTCCTTATATGGAAACTAATTGAAACGGAAATTATTAATTTATCAAATAATTTTAAGCTTAAAATACGCACCATTTATTTGGCTGCGTATTTTTTACTCCTATTTAAGAATTTAAATTAAATCTATTTAACGTTGATGATTAATAAACTTGAACTTAATATATATAAAATAAATTTATAAAGTAAAAAATTAATTATGGATGTTCATCAATTAATCCCTGCCACGGCTGGTAGTGTAAGCATTGCGGACACGGTCTTTGTCATTTTGTGTTCGTTACTCGTACTATTCATGATCCCTGGCTTAGGATTTTTCTATGCTGGATTAGATCGTAAAAAGTACGTGATGACCATGATTATGCAATCATTGGTTTCAATTCCAATCACGTCGATCATCTGGATTTTCTGGGGCTTTGGTTTAGCGTTTGGCCCTAACATCGGTGGGGGTATTCTTGGCAACCCTACCCATTGATTAGTGTGGGAAGTCATTGTTCAACACGGTTACTTCACGGTTGACAATGTATATGCTCCACACGTTCCATTAATTGCTTTCTTCATTTACCAATTAATGTTTGCCATCATTACTCCACCACTAATGACCGGGGCATTTGCGGACCGGATGACGTGGGGTAAATACATTGTCTTTATTATTCTTTGACAATACCTTGTTTATATTCCAGTTTGTCACTGAATTTGGGGTGGCGGATTCCTAGCTCAAATCGGGGTACTTGACTGAGCCGGAGGAATTGTCATTCATACTACTGCTGGTTTTGGTGCATTAGCTACTGTATTAGTATTAGGAAAACGAAAACCATTATCCAAGAGTAAAGAAGCAAGCCAAAACAAAAATTCAAGTAATGTGCTAGTAATGCTTGGAATTGCCTTCTTATGATTTGGTTGATTTGGCTTTAACTCTGGGGGAGCAATGGCCTTAAACGGTCAAGCATTACGCGGATGCATTAACACTGCATTAGCTCCATGTTTTGCCATGATTACCTGAATGATTCTTGAATACTCAACTCACCACAAAAAAATGAGTGCATTATCAGTGGCTGGTTCGTTTGTGGCTGGTTTAGCTGGTATTACTCCATGTGCTGGTTTAGTACCAATTTGAGCTGGTTTCCCAATCGGTGCCATTGTAGCCTGTGCTTCATTTGGCATGGTAACTCTAGTTCACTTAAACAAGCACGTTGATGACGCAATGGATGTCTTTAGCGTGCATGGTATTACCGGATTTGTTGGAGCCTTATTAATTGGAGCGTTTATTGTAAGTCCTGCTCCAGGATTAGGGGGAGCACCAATTGTGCAAACTGCATCAGGAGTGTTCGCTCCAGCTGGATTACCTGCTGGTATTTACAACCAAGCATCAACCGTCATTAACGGTACTACCTACTTTACTGGTGGTTTAATGCCAGGTATTTATTACTCCGCACCAACCATGGCCCATGGTTATCAATTTGGTATTGAATTAGGAGCAGTTTGTCTAGTAGCTGCTTGATCATTTGGTTGAAGTGCTTTATTAGTCTTTGGTATTACTCGTGTTTCCAAGTACTTACCTTGAAGCTTAAAGGAATATCGTTCTTCCTTCGAAGAAGAAAAGGTTGAAGAAGAAGAATACATCGAAGACGAAAAGGAACCAAATGGGGAAGAAATTATTCGTTCGTATGATAAGCAAGTATACGAAGATGGTTCCAGTAAAACCGTGGAAAAAGTAATTATCATCGATGATGATAATAAAGCAACTGAAGTTGATAAAGAAAATCACTTACCTAAAAAAGAATAAACATTAATTACAAAAAGTTGGTTGGCAATTATTGCTAGCCAATTTTTATTTATACTTTTCGCATTTTTATTTTTATATTAGATTTACTGGTTATTAATCATGAAGGAATGCTGAACTTAATGATTTATTTTGCCTTGGACAATGCACTTACAAAAAAATAAATAACACCATGCAAATTTGTTTTAAAAAAATGAAAAAAAATTTTTTTACAAAACTAAAAATTATTAAATTAATTTCCCGAATTGCAAGTTCAAGTGCAACACTTGTATTTCGAGAAAATTATACAAGAAATAGGAGAATTTTTACTCCTATTTTTTTATTTCATCAAAAATTTGATTGCTTGATTTTCAATTAAACATTTGACGTGGCATGTTGTT
>JAGCPI010000001.1 GCA_017645255.1 bacterium | reverse complement strand
GAAGAAATGTTGAATTAAATCTCTTTCACTTTGACTTAAATGTGCGTATTCCATGATTAATTAACTTTACCACTTTTTTTATACAAAAAAAGTGCAATAACTCCTTTTAGAGTCGTTGCACTTGAAATTTCACTTTAGGAACAAGGAATTTTGGTTCCTTGTTTTTTTATGTTCAAGTTAAATTATTTAATTTCTAGTTTATTTAATTCTTCTTGTAAGTGAAGCAATTCTTGCTTATAGTTTTCGTACTTTTCTTTTTCGTCGTTAATCTTGTCTTCACTTGCTTTCTTAATGAAATCTTCGTTTCCTAAAATTCCTTCGGACCGATTAATTTCCCCACGAAGTCGATTAATTTCATCACATAACTTCGTTTTGTATTGATTCATTAAGAGGTTGGAAATATGAAGGTTGAAGGCATGAATTTGCACCGCAATTACGTAATTAGTTTGTTCTTTATTTAAACTTACTTTATTATCGATGGTTGCGTTAGTTAAAGAAAGAATACTGTTGATGCTTGCAAGTTCATTGCCTGTAATACTATCGCAATTTACGACAAGTGCAGTGGCATGAGCAATTCCTAAATTGTTGCGAATTTGCCGTACTTTGTTTAAAATTGTTAGACCAATTTCAACATCTTTGATGCTTGCTTCGTTGTAAGTGTAATCAGTTGATTTTAGTCAATCTTGTTTTAAGATGGAAGTTGTATTATCAATTTGAGTTTGGTATAAATATTCGCTTAAGAATGGAGTGTAAGGTTGAAGCATGATTAAAACATATTTTCAAATATACATGTATAAATGGATGCTGTATTCATTTTGAAATTGGGGTTTCTTCATGCATTCTAGATAGAAGTTACAAAAAGTATTTCAAACAAAGTCATTTAATTCTTTGTAAGCAACATTAAAACTATACTTATCTAAGTTTGTTTTTACAACTTTAGAAGTTTGTTGTAATGCAAACAACATATAGTTTTCAATGGCGTTGTTTTTAGTTGCATCAACTTTAAAGTTGGGATCGTAATTAAATTTATTTAGTTGGTTGAAGTTTGCAGCACTTCATAATTTAATTAAGAAGTTAAAGGCTTGTTTTAGTTTATTTGGTTTAAAGGAAATATCTTCACCACTTGCACTATCAGATAGGAAGAAAATTCGCATTGCGTCATTTCCGTATTCATCAATGACAGCTTGTGGTTCAATTCCATTACCAAGTGATTTAGACATCTTGCGGTGATGTTCATCCAATACTAAACCATGAATATAAACATAATCAAATGGTGATTCGTGCACAAAATAGGAACTAAACATCATCATTCTGGCAATTCAGAAGAAAATGATATCATATCCAGTTACTAACACTGACGTTGGGTATCTAGGACTTGGAACATGGTCTTCTTTACCATTTCAACCAAGCATTTCCATTGGTCATAAACCACTGGAATATCAAGTGTCAAGTACGTCCGTGCTTTGGTGTCAATTTTCTGGATTTTTTGGTGCTTGTAGACCACAATAAACTTCATTTGTTTTATTGTTGTATCAAATTGGTAAGCGGTGACCTCATCATAGTTGTCTACTAATGCATCAGTCTTCCATGTTGTTCAATCAGTGCATTAAGGTTGCTTCGAACCGTGGTGGTAAGAAGTTTACTTTACGGTCACTTTCTTGGGTCTTAATGACGTCTTTTGCTAAAACACTGGTTTTCAAAAATCATTGTTTAGTAATGTATGGTTGGATAACTACCCCAGTTCGTTCACTATATCCAACGTGGTTAACAATGTTTTCAACGTGGTCAATGCGACCTTCTTTTGCAAGATTTTCTACTACTTTCTTCGCAGCATCTTCACATGTTAAACCAACGAATTCTTTTGGACAGTTTTCATTTAAAGTAGCATCATCATTTAAGATGTTAATTAATGGGAAATTGTATTTCTTGGCAATGACATAGTCATTTGGAGCATGGGCAGGAGTACACTTCATAATACCAGTTCCAAAATCTTTGTCAATGTATTCATCAGTAACAATTGGCATCTTTACCCCATTAACAGGGTTAATTACTTCCAAACCAACATATTTTTTGAACCGTTCGTCATTAGGGTTTACAACTAGTGCAGTGTCCCCAAACATGGTTTCTGGTCTGGTGGTTGCAACTAGTAAATGGTCAATTACCTTACCATCTTTACCAAGTAAATCATACTTAATGTAATATAGTTTACTGTTAGTATCTTTATGGATAACTTCAATATCACTAATTGCAGTTTTTAAAATACTATCCCAGTTTACAATTTTGTATCCTTCGTAAATTAAACCAGCTTTATATAAACTAACAAAACTGTTTAATACTGCTTCACTGCAATCTTTATCTAACGTAAATTTTTCTTTCGTGTAATCTAGTAAAAATCCCATTGCGTTTCATTGACTGCGAATGAAATTAGCTTGTTGATCTTTTCACTTGATAATTTCTTCCATGAATTTTTCTTTTCCAAGTGCATTCTTATCAATGTTTTGGGATTTTAAATATTTTTCAAATTTAACTTGGGTTGCAATTCCCGCATGGTCAGTACCTGGTAATCATAATGCATTAAAGTGTTGTAATCGCTTGTAACGAATAATGGCATCTTGAATAATACCATCTCACGCATGACCAAGGTGCAAGTGACCAGTTACATTTGGTGGGGGGATGACAATGGTAAAGTCCTTGCCATCTTTAAAATCAGGTTGAGCAAGATTGTTTTTGTGTCAAAAATCAATCATGTCTTTTTCGATTTGCTTAAAGTCATAATTGGTATATAACTTGTTCATTTTTACTTTACTTCCATTCTTCAATATATCAACAAGGATGAGTGTATATACTATCCTTATTTTACTAATAATCTATTTTATATAATTTTTGTTTTTTGTTAAAAACCAAAATTTCCCCTTTTCTTTTTAAATATTTTCTATATTCAATTTATATTAAAATATAAGTTAATAAATTTAATAAGGAAGAAGATAAAATGGGATACGATTTTAAAGCAATCGAAAATAAGTGACGAACTGATTTTTATTCAAAGAATGTTTTTAAATTTAAAGATGATATAAACAAACAAAAATATTACATTTTGGATATGTTCCCTTATCCTAGTGGAGCTGGTTTACATGTTGGCCACCCAAAAGGATACACTTTTACTGACGTTATTAGTCGGTACATGAAACTAAAAGGATTTAGTGTTCTACATCCAATGGGATTTGATGCTTTTGGTTTACCTGCTGAACAATATGCATTACAAAACAACAAGCACCCAAAAGAATTTACTGAAGAAAATATTAAGAAATTCCGTCACCAACTACAAGTGCTTGGTTTTGACTACGACTACGATCTAGAAGTAAATACGACTGATCCGAACTATTTCAAATGAACTCAATGAACATTCATTCAAATGTATAAACGGGGTTTAGCTGAACTTGAAGAAATTGAAGTTAACTGATGTGAAGGACTTGGTACGGTATTAAGTAACGAAGAAGTACTTACTGATGATAAAGGAAATCCAGTTAGTGAACGGGGAAGTTTTCCAGTTACCAAACGGAAAATGTGACAATGAGTTTTAAAAATTACGAAATATGCCGACCGTTTAATTGACCAACTAGATCAACTTGATTGACCAGAATCACTAAAGCAAATTCAACGCAAGTGAATTGGTCGGGAAGTTGATGCTGAAGGTCACAAAACATATCACTTACATGACTGAATTTTTTCACGGCAACGTTATTGAGGTGAACCATTCCCAGTTTATTATGATGAAAATGGTAAACAATATCTTGATGAAAATTTACCATTAATGTTACCAGAACTAAATGAATTTAAGCCAAATAAGGAATATGGTTCTCCACTTGGCAATGCCAAGGAATGAATTACGTTTAGTAAAGATGGCAAGACTTACCACCGCGATGTTAACACGATGCCACAATGAGCAGGTAGTTGTTGATACTATCTTGGTTACATCATGAAGTATTTAAATCCAAATTACGCCCCATTAGATGCACCAGCAACCAAGAAAGAATTTGACCGCTTAATGAACGTTGACCTATATGTAGGGGGTCAAGAACACGCAACATTACACTTAATTTATGCACGGTTCTGATTCATGTTCTTACATGATATTGGTATTGTTAGTCAAGATGAACCATTCCAAAAATTAATTAACCAAGGAATGATTCTTGCTAAAGATGGACGCAAGATGTCTAAATCATGGGGCAATACCATTGACCCAATGAAAATTGTTGAAGACTATGGTGCTGACTCATTACGGTTATATGAATGCTTTATGGGTCCAATTACTGCTACTTTACCATGAAATGATAATGATTTAATTGGGGTTCACAAATGATTAAACCGGGTTTATGGTATTTTCACTGATAATGTGGATGTGACCAGAACTATTGATGACATTGAAGTAATTGTTGCATTAAATAAGACAATTATGAATGTGGAAGAATGTATTAAGGAATACAAGCACAACGTCGCAATTTCTCATTTAATGACTTTAAGCAATGTATTCCAAAAACACCAAATTACTGCAAAGACCTTTAGCCAATTCTTAATCATGCTTTCATGTTTTGCTCCTTTCTTATCACAAGAACTATGATCACGACTTCATGGTAATGACACTTATGTTCATCAACAAACATGACCTACTTTTGATCCAGAATTAGTTCAAGAAACTACTAAGAATTACCCAGTTCAAATTGACAAGAAAGTCCGGGCAGTTATTAGTGTGCCAGCTGATGCTGATGATAGTCAAATTAAAAAGATTGCTCTTGACAATAAAGATGTTAAACGTTTTATTGGTGACCGTAAGGTAGCATCCATTCAAATCATGAAGGGCCAAATGGTGCTAATTCAATTAGTTGCTGATGAAGCTAAAGAATAAGTTTTTTTAATTATTAATAATAAGAAATAAAGGAGAAAAAATGGATATTACATTGGATGGTACTCCATTTAAGTTATTAGGTGATCGTCCTTTAATCAAAGTGGGTGATGAAGCAAGAAATGCTTGATTAATGAACGATAAATTACAAGAAGTACATCTTAATAAATTTTTTGATAAATTATGCGTAATTAGTACATTCCCTTCATTAGACACTCCAACATGTGATACACAATGTCGGACGCTAATGACTAAATATGCTGGTCGTAATGATTTATATTTGGTAAGTATTAGTGAAGACTTACCATTTGCCCAAGCACGATGATGTTTAAACTTGCATTTTGACAACACAATTGTGCTTAGCGACTATGTGGATCACAATTTTGGTTTTACTTACGGATTATTAATCGATAAGTTGCATTTACTTGCTCGGTCCGTCATTGTGATTAAAAACAAAAAAGTGGTTTATTTTGAATTAGTGAAAGAACAAGATGACCAAGTTAACTTTGATGCGCTTGAAAAAGCAATTGAAGTTAATCTATAAAATATAATGAAATTAGTTTTACCCATTTGAAAAAATATTTAAAGAAAGAAAAAATTTATGTTTAATATGAATAATTATGGGAACCCAATGTTTAATCGGGACGTCCCACTGTTTAGCTTAGACGACGAAGATCGCAAGTTGATTAAAAAAATTCGAGCGTGAGCCATCTGAAGTCTTTTTATGCGCGTCTTAATCTTTATCCTATTGTGATTTTGATGCTTTCTAATTTGCTTTGGAGCAGCTTATGTGGCATTAAATGAAGCTGGTATTCCCCCTAGTCAAGGATTTCCAGATATGGCTGCTAGTGGTACGATGCTAGGATTTGGAATTTTCTTTTTAGTTTTATGAATAATTTGTTTAATTGGATTAGTTGTCCTTGATTTCAAGATTGCAAAGCATGCGAAAGTAATGCAAAAATATGATTCCAGTATGAATAGTAATATCATCACTAGATACTATTGAGCCATTACTCAAAATAAATGAATTCTTTTCTTCTTTTTAAGTCGCTTTGGTTTTATTCTTGATGGTTACATTTGTTCTTTAAGTAAAAAAATTTTGAAATTAAAACAACTAACTCCGGAAGAAGAACAAGCAAAAGAAGAACAATGATTAAATGAATATACAAATGGTCAAACTAATGAACGTTCCATTAATTACCGCCTAAGTTTACGGCATAAAGATGATGATTCTGCCAAATTAACAGACGGTGAAACACCAAAGAAATAACCTGAAAGTAAGGAGTTTTATACTTCTTACTTTTTTATTTATCATTACGGATATGGTTTACTCATATAAAATTAACTTAGAGATTAATCTTGCGAATTTAATATTTATTGATTAATCAACTTTAAAAGGAGAATAAATCAAATGAAACGAACTGTAATTATTACTGGAGGATCAAGTGGAATTGGTCGAGGGATTGCTTTAAAATTTTTGCAAAATAACTACAACGTGGTGATTACTAGCCGCAAAGCAAACCAAAAAGATGCAATCTTAAAATACTATACTGATCAAGGATGCGACGCTCCAACCCTAATGGTGGTTGATGTTACTAAGGAAGAAGAAGTAAAAAATTTAGTAGAAGAAACTGTTAATAAATTTGGTAAAGTTGACGTTTTTGTTAATAATGCCGGAATTACAATGGGTGAAGGACCAATTGCTGATTCAAACACTGAAGACTTTATTAAAACCTTAGATACTAATTTACTAGGAACTTACTTTGGTATGAAGTATGCAATCAAAGCAATGCTTAAAACGGGTGGAGGTCAAATTGTTAATGTTGCTAGTTTCTTAGGAATTAGAGCATCCGCCCACACTGCTTTTTATACTGCAAGTAAACATGCAGTAGTTGGTTTAACTAAAGCAACAGCCATTGATTATGCAACTAAAGGAATAAGAGTCAATGCAGTTGCTCCTGGTGCAATTAAAACTGAAATTTTTGAAAAAGCAATTGCGAGTGGAAGATTAACTGAAGAATCATTAGCCAATCTTGCTCCAATGAAAAAAATGGGGGAACCAAAAGATATTGCTAATGCTGTGTATTTTTTAGCATCGCAAGAAAACACTTTCTTAACTGGTTCCATTCTTTGCGTTGATGGAGGATTGTCAGACTATTAATTAAATCAAATTTAATTAATCTTATTTTCTTATGAGTCGTATTCAACCAGATTATTTTAAAGATCGACATTTGCCAGTTTATAATGTTGATCCTAAAGACCGCAAAGTATTAGAACGCATTAAATGGTATACTATTTTTTTATCAATTAATTCGTTCTTGTGATGGTTTTTTGCTATTGCGGGGATTTGATTAACAGTAGCAGGAGCAGTATACATTAAAGATGCACCTAATTATGAACCATTTCGTGCTGAATTAGGGGTTGGAATTTTCTTTTTAATCATGTTTGCAATTTGTTTTATTTTAGGTTTTTTACTTCACTATCGACTAACTAAAGACGCTGAAGTTATTAAGAAATATGATGATAATTTTGATAATTACGTCATGGTTAAGTTCTTTTGGCTTGCTAAAGAAAAACCAATGAAATGCACTTGAAGTATGATTGCGTTTGGTTTATTAATGGATTTGGCAGTGTTAGGAGATGTGCTAGCAATTTTAAAGAGAAAACATCTTACTGATGAACAAGAACACCAATGAGAATTGGAATGAGTAAAGAGTTATGCTGCTCAACATCACGTCACCTTACACCAAGTTGAAGATGAAAATCTTGATCCATGAAGTGATGACCCAGATACTGATCCTAAATAATTAAATGATTAAAAGTAACCATTTTGCGTGGTTACTTTTTTTAATAAAATATAACTAGTTAAATAACTAATAAAATGACAAGATATCATTTGAATGCAATCCAAGATTGCACTTACGAAATAAGTAAATACATTACGACTGACAAATATTATGAATTAACTAAAAAATATGGAGTGCATAATGTTGGATACATGCGAAAGTTGCGAAAGGCAACTTGGTGAACCATCGGTTTAGGGGTCACATTATCCATTCCTTTAATAGTATTATTTATCATGTATTTGGTATGATTTAATGATTTTGATTATTCATGGAAGATTGTGCTAGGAACTGGAGTTTTAATTTTAATTATTGACTTATTAGCTGCTGGTCCAATATGATTATTCATCATGTATAAAATGTATCGATACTATGGAGTATTTTGTGATTTACTGCATGATAAATTAATTAATACCGATTTACGTACGTATCCGCAACTAATTCAATTGCAAGTACGTAACAATACTGAATTAGGTTTATTTGGTATGAGTGATAGTAATCAGTTTCCAATGTATTCTTTTTATTGATCAATGTATGCGTGTGCCAACTTTATTGATAAATTAAATGAATATTATTTAGCTACTCATCCATTAATTGCTAGTGATAGCAAGGAAAGTAATTAATATTATTTATAAGAAGGTAATGAAAATGCATCCTGGAGCAAGTAAATTTGGTTGAGCTAAATATTATGATTATTACAACCAATATGATATTAGTAAGTATGTCCTTAATTTTTCGTATTATGAACATACCAAAGAATTTGGCACTAATCAAGTTGCTAAAGTTAAGAAGTTAGCAATTTTAGTCGGACTTGGTACGGCAATTTGTTTAGCAGGTTTATTTATTGAATTAATTTGTTGTATTGTCATTGGGTTAAATACCAATAATCCTTATTGCTTTATTGGCATTCCATGCTGCTTAATTTGATTCTTTATGGCAATCGGTTTAGTATTTGTCATGCATGCTCATGCAAAAAAGTATTACAAGGTGATTGATTTATTAATGGGTAATGGATCATTAAGTCCGGTTGCGATGCAATATCCAAAGATTGTTTATACCATGCTATGATACTTTCATGAACACCCAATGTGATGAGGCCAATGAATGGCACACCCCGGTCTAGTTCCGCAAAGTTGATATGGTTATAATAAATCCCTGGCGTTATTTATTGACCGCTTAAATGAATATTATTTAACTCACAACAAGAACAAACTAAAACCCAAATTGCTCAATAATATAAAAATAGTGGATGAAAATTTAATCATTCACTATTTTTTAATATTGCACAAATACCCATTTGACGCATGATTCAAATTACTTGAAGATTAAAAATAGTCATATTTGTCAAAAATAATATGTTCAATTGGCTTGCTACCTATTCTAAATTTAGGTCCATTAAAAATATCATTGATTACTCTTCTTAATCATTCATGATTAAAATTCACTTTGTCTATTGGATATTTTGCACTTATGAAATTGCAAATTTTTGATTTTAGATATTCAAAATTTTAATTGTTTTTCTAAATGAATGATTTCTTTTCTTTTTGATAATTTCCGTCATCTTTTCAAGAAGCCATTCATTATCTTCATCACCTAATTAATTTAGTAAATTTGCAATTTCACCATAGCCAATATCTTCTGCAAATTTTCTCTAGATATCATCTTTGTTTCGCTCCTGCATCCGTACTAGAAATAATCTTAGAAGTTAAATTTGGACCTTTTCATTTTCTATTTCTTTATTAGTTTTTTTATCTATTGTCTTTGCCATAAAATTGCTCCATTTTTATGTCTCCAAATTTTGTGACATAGTTAAAAAAATTTATTACATTTTTAGATGATTATTTTGAATTTCAAACTTAGATTAAGATAACAAAAGCATTACTTGGACGACTAGAACGATGCCTTTATTTAATTGCTACTAATTAATTTAAAGTAAGTATAATTAAATTAATAAAACAAAAGTGATTGTAAATATGAAAAAAATATGAAAAATAGGTTTATCCCTAGGAATTGTTACGATTGGCATTACTGCAATCGTTCCACCAGTTGTAATTTGTGAAACATCAACAACTAATAAAATTAATTCTAACCAAACTGTTTCATTAGTAGATGGTGAAAATAGTCAAAGTGAAGTAATTAACAGTTTATCTAATAAGTGAGTTAATGATAATGAAAATACTCAATTTGTTGATAATTTATTTTCACAAATTACGAATTCTAATTTGGCTGCAAATGCTAATGCAACATTGCTAGATTTGCCAAATAGTAAAGACAGTATTAAAAGTATTAATTATAAAAATTTAAATTTGATAAAGTCATTACCACTAGCATCCCAAAATAAAATTAAAAACGGAATGCTTGCTAGTTATATCAAAATTAAATCCTATATAAATAGTACTAAGGGTAATATTAATATTAAAAATTATTTAGCCATTTTAAGTCCATATGTTAGTAAGCGTGTTGTTCAAAAAATTCAGGAAAGAATTGTTGAAAATAAAAATAATAGTAATTTAAAAAATAAAACTTCTAGCTATCAAAATAAAGCAGATTTATTTTCACTTCCAACAATTTCATTTGCATACAATTCCATGACTGTTGGTCAATATATTGATAAACTATCTCAAATTAGGAACGATAGCAATTACGTGGCAATTGCGGCGTCAATAATAGCTGTAGCTGCTGGAATAGCGGGTTTCTTTATTCCTCCTCTTGAAACAGTTGCTACAATTGCTGGACTAGCAGCATTTGCATGCTCAACCATAAGTTTTGCAACCGGAAGTGCTGTTGATTCACTAGAAGAAGATATTGGTGAAAATCCTAACTGAACTACTGCAGTAGTTTCAAGTTGTAGTGCAACAACTAAAATTGGTTTGAAAATAATTGCTACTACTAATGAATTGAATCAAAATTTAGATGATTTTGATGAATGAGTTGAATACATTCCGCTATTAGGTAATATCATCTCTTTAATTTGCGAAATTTTTAATGCAGTTGAAGAAAGATAATTTCTATCTTAAATGGGAAAATCTTTTTATTCTTTATTTAAAGAAAACTATATTTAATATATTAATCTTTTATGAAGTGAGCTCATAAAAAAGACTGCATCGCGGATTGCGATTATGACGTTAGTAAATATATTTTGAATGATAATTATTATCAATTAACCAAAAAATTTACTGAAGATCCGCATCATGTATTAATTAAGTTTCGAATTACATTTTTTTCTTTTGCAATTCCCGCTTGAATTGTTTTATTTACTTTAGGTGGATTAGCAATTTATTTTTTATATACTTACAACAACAATGCTAACGCACCAAATGATCAAATATATGCAATTGTTTGCTGAGTGTTAGGTTTGGGTTTTGGATTTGGCACAGAAATTGTCATTCTAATTTGATTGGTTCGCTATGGTAATTATTACATTAGTTCGTTTATGCAACTAGTCTATCAAGGATATATTGATTCAGATTTAAACGCTTATCCACATTTAATGTCCGAATTATTATTTTATTTTGGAAGAATTTACCATTATGATATGAACCGCTATTGGATTGTAACAACTGATTACTTGTATTATTCGTTTGCAGTATTTTTTCAAAAACTTAATGAATATTATTTGCAGCATCATTCACCAAGCAATTTGTTAACTACTACCAAACCAACTAATGATAAATAATGAAAATATAAAGTAAAAAGAACCTACATTTTGCCATTTATACAATTGTTAATGTAACAACTTATTTAAATAGGTTGTTACTTTTTTTTGCAAAAATTCCTAAGTTAATAAAAGAAATAAACTAGGACATGAAATTTGGACAAAAATTCAAATTTCATGTTTTTTCATTATAATTGATTTTCAATTTGAGTTGGATTCATCCAACCTAATTTTTCTTGAACTATTACATTATTATAGTAATAGATGTAATCAGAGATTGCTTGTCTTAATTCAGCAAATGCCATATTTTTAATATTCAACTTGGAAATAAGTTTAGTTTTAAGAATACTGAATAAAAATTCAACTACTTGGTTATCAAGTTAATTTCTAACTCAAAACTTCGATTGAGAATTGAATGATATTTAGGAAACATTTTCTTATGAGTTTTGGCTGAATAATGTACTTCATGATGGTAGGAACAATTGAGCCACCAAGTCTGTCTTTGATAGCATCAAATGAATCAAGAAATAATTCTATTATTTTCTTGTACTTTGAGTATTTAAATCATACTGCTCGTGTTCCTAGTGCTTCATAAATATTGAATAATTCAAGTTATTGGTCTAATTTTAATTGTTTAGACATAGAAAACAATAATCATTTCTTTTCTAAAATAATTATTTTCCAATTTGGATGGCGAAGTTTTTGATTAGCACTTATAACTTGAAATAAAATTTAAAATGAAAAAATAAGGAGATAATAATGAAATTGTCAAAGAAATGAAAGTACTTATTATTTTCTTCATTGGGAATAATAAGTATTGGAGTAGTTGCAATTGCTACTCCATTAACTGTTTTAAAACAAAACAGCAATAATAATATTTCATCAACTTCAAATATAGTTGATGTAACTACAAGTAATAAACTTGCGAGTTTTTCTACTAAATGAAAAGTTAAAACAAAAGAACAACAAACTGTTGAAGATCAATTTAACCAATTCCTAAACTTCGATGCAAACAATGAATCTTCTAATACTAGGGATGTTACATTGCTTATTAGCAATGAAAATTCAATTAAAAATAAACAATTAATGACTAAAATTTCCAAAGGATTAAAAAAATTGTCAGTTAGTCAACAAAATCAAATTAAAAATGGGATGTTGACTATGCATAATTTAACAAAAAATAATCCAATTACCGAAAAGAATATTGATTCAATTTATGGTCATTTTATTAGTCAAGATAAAATCAATCAAATTAAAGAACAAGTAAAAGAAATTCAAAGTGAAAGTAAAAAATCAATAAATAATAAGGAAAAAGTAAATAATCTATCTTTATTTTATTATGCACAAAACCCAACTGTTTCTGAAGAAATTAGTAACTTAGAAACTGCGTCTTTAACAGTAGGAGGTGTTGCAGTTATTGCTAGTGTAATTTCCGTATTGATGTGATTTTGTGATTGATTCGGAATTACCACTTATGCAGCAATTTCTGCTTCTTGTGTTGCAGCAGCGTTAGGTATAGCAGCAGTAGGATTAGGAATTCAAACAAGTTTAATTAAGTCAAAAACTGAAGGTTATTTAAATGATAATTTAATGTTTATTGTTCGCAGTTCTTTAATGAGTGCACCATTAGTATCTGCCTTTAAGGACATTGTTTTAATTATGACAGGTTTAACAACTGTTACTGATAGTTTTGGTTGAATTGTTCCAGCAGTTTTTACATTAACTGCTATCACTTCTTGAATCTTATGTATATGTGCAATGGTTACTAATAATTAATGAAACAAAATAATTCAAATGATTATGTGTCTATTTATGATCCAACCTTAGATATTTTTAGGGTTGATGAAAGTTATGATGTAAGACAGGTAATTGTTAATAAAAAAGAAAAATATGACGTGAGTAGTGCTAATCCAAATGATTTTTTAACTTTCTTTTTTAAAATTAAAAAACTTAGTCCTTTAATCTTTTATGATAAAGTGGTTGTTTTTTGATTTGGAATTAGTATTTTAATTGGATTTGTTATTATACTTGGTTGTTGTACTCACCCTTATCAACTATATTTAGAATCACTTGCTTTAATTTGAGTTTTTTTTGCATTAACTGTTTTTTTCCTTGTTCTTTATTTGGTATTATACTTTCTACCTTTTGCAACATTCCATTCGTATAATAAAAAATATTTACAGTCGTTAAAAAAATTATTTAAAAAAATGCAAGATGAAGGATATATTGAAAAAGATTTAAGTAAATATCCTGAAAGTTTACAAATGGCTTTTTGAGAATATCATTGATATGACTGACATCGTGATTTAAACCACATTATTCGCCATTGAAGTTGATATGATGGTTTTTTAGCACTTAAATATTTCTTTTGAGTTTATGATAATTTAAATTTTCCCATTGATGAGAATGCAAAATGAATTTGTTGATTTGACCATTGTGTTGGATGCTATTATATGGCTGATCGAACTATTCATTACACTTTTCATCCTGATTCTTTAACTTAATTTTATGATTTATTTTAGAAAGTAATAAAAGTAATTTCTTATTCATAAAAATTCAATAACTTAAGTAGTTATTGCATTCATAATATGCAATATCAAGCACAATGACTTATAAATAAGTTATTGTGCTTTTTTGTATAAAAAAAGTGGTAAAGTCAATTAACCATGAAATACATACATTTAAACCAAAGTGAAAGAAATTTAATTCAGCATTTCTTCAATGATGAAAATTTATCAATCAATGAAATTGTAAAAAAGTAAATCGCAGTAAATCGACAATTTGGTGGGAATTAAAAAGAAATACTTTCAATTATTTTTACGACGCAGAAATTGCTAGCAAAAAAGCATATTGTCGTCATCGCAATAAATGCTTTTTTTCACAACTTAAAATACGAAGATTTTTCAAAGTTATTTTTGTGATATTATGAAAAACGATAACATGATGTAATGCTACGTATCATAAGATCCAAGTTGAACATCCAAATATTGCGATACCTTCTCTTTGTCAATTGTTCAATTTAATCAAAAACTTAAAATGGGTTTTATTAATGTGAACTTTTCCATTTTCCTTTTATGTAAAAGCAAAAAATATTATAAAGTAATTGATTTTTTGATGGAAATGATTCATTAGATTCTGTACGAGTTACCTACCCCAAAGTTATTTATACGTGTTTTTGGTATTTTCATGTTAAATCAATGTTTAGGTTCTAATATCAAGGAGTATAAGGACTTGTTATTCAAAGTTGGGATGTCCAAACTAAATCATTAGCAATTTCATAAATCGCTTAAACCAATATTGTTTAGATCACCAAAATTATGAAAATAAACCATTAATTAACAGCTTGCAAGGCCCCTCAAGTACATCAGCTAATTAACCTAATAAGTAACTTTAATTAAATAAGATAATTAATCTTAATAGAAGCATTCAAGCTTCTATTTTTTTAATCTCCCACTTATTTAGATAAAAATTAATCATTATTATCGTGATTACTTTTAGTACATGTAAATGCGGTGTATATAATAAAAATTAATGAAAGAAAAGAAGGAGTAGCGTAATAAGCAACTTATTACTAATCATCATATGTCTTATTCAGACGCATACAAATACTATAATAATTACGATATTTCCAAGTATGTGATTAATTTCTCATATTATCAATATACCAGCAAATTTAAAGAAAATCAAGTAAATTTTGTAAGCAAATTACTATGGATTATTTTTCCTTTTACCTTTTTATTTTTTGCATTAGCAATTGTCCAATTAGTTCTATGTATTGTTTATTTATTCCCAACGAACTCATTAAGTGCAATTGGCATTGCATTATGCCTTATTTGGTTTTTAGCAGCAATTGGATGTGTGCAAATATTACATTGAAATGCAAAACGTTATTATAAAACAATTGACTTCCTAATGGGCCAAGGTTCAATTGATCCAGTTGCAATGAATTATCCAAAAATTGTTTATACGATGCTATGATATTTTCACACTAAACCAATGTGACATGGACAATGGTATGGTGTGAAAGGATTAGTAATCCTAACTTGAGTGGGATATAACAAATCACTTGCGTTATTCATTGATCGGTTAAATCAATATTATCTTGATCACCAAAATAAGGTTAATCTCCCAACTAATAATTCACCGCAAAATAATAATTCATTAAATTCTAACCCTGCAAATTAAATTAATCATTCTTTACTAAAAAATAATGGTTAACTTGTATTAACTAAAACAAAATATTGAATAATTTTATGCCTAAATCAGGGCATTAAAATGGAACAATAATTCTTTCAAAAATGGAAGGATTATTGTTTTTTTAGTCTAAACAATTAAAACAAATTAATGACTTTAATTATTTAAAGTTCAAGAAGAGATAGGTGTTTTGATTTTTTGATTTAAATATCTTGCTTATGGAAATAAATAAAAATTTAAGAAACTTTGATGATTTTTAATTTTCAGTTGTCATTTGATGGTACTTCTAATATTGCAACTTTCCCTATCCTATGATTCAATCATTTTTATGATTTGGCAATTTATTTGATAATCAGGATGTTTAATTCTGATTAGTATTCTTAAGATTGAATTATTGGAATAAAAAAAACACAAAATTGGAATTTTTACCCAATTTCGTGTCCTAATTTATGGTTTTTAAGCAATCCACTATTCTTTATATTCAATTTCAAATTGAAAAACCCCCAATTGATCCATCATCATCTTTATCGTTAGAAATATCAATAAAAAATGGTTGATGTTGGTCCATGTGCTTTTTGGCATCGTTATAAATTGATTTAGTTCATATATATAACCGAATAGTAATAAACCAAGCAAATAAACCAAGCAAAAATGCACACATGGTAATGCGGTGGTTAACCTTATATAAAGCTTTCCGTTCAGCGAAAATAATTCCAAGATTCTTGACATTCTTAGTGTACTTATTTTCAAAAATATTAGATGGAATTGCTAATGCTAGTCAAATTACTAGCGGAATGGCAAAAGCACAACTTAATTGTGCGGTATTAAAATCAGGTCAATAAACCATGGCGGCAATAAAAGCAATTCCGTTTAAAACAAGCAAAATTGATAAAGCAAGTTCAATTTTGCAATATTTAAACATTAATTGCAATTTTTTTCAATTTTCTTCTTGTAAAGGGATTGATGCTAAAGGATGATTAGTTGTAATTAATTCTTTCATGCGTTTCTTCCTATTTTTATTTTAAATGATTAATTTAAATCAAAATGAGGAATGAAAAAATAGATCATGATGTGATCTATTTAATTAACTATTTCTTACTTACATCAATAATTCGTTGTTTTTTGTTAAAGTGTAAGTGGGTTTGATAAATTTCATCTCTAACTTCATTCGAAGTATATTTATCAATTAAGATTGGTAAATAAGTAAAGATGTTAAAGGTGATTTGATATTTAGTATTTACTAATTTACTGCAGTACATATACCAATGAATTGGGAAAACAATGAGTAAACCAGCAATCATAATTGCTAAAGCAATATAAACTACAGTACTAAAATATTCAGGATGGTAAACATTAACTCCTAATGAATTTTTAATAGTACAAATCGGGCCACCTACTGCTGTACCAATCATCCCTCCAATTCCCACTGATGCTAACACCATGCCTGATTCAAAGTCAACATTATCACTTTGATCGTGGTGTCTTGCTAATGGTAATGCCATTGAATAAATATTTGGCATTAACATGTAAGCAAACAATGGGAAAATTAAAGTGAAAGCAAGAATTGCAGGGGCAGATTTCATTGCAACTGAAATTGCAAGACCAATTAAGCCAATTAAAGTTCCGCTAATCAGAAAGTAAATTCATGGGAAAGTCCTACCATTTGAAAAAATTCCTCCCAAGATATTTCCCCCAGCGGAGCAAATTCCATACATCGCAAGTAATAAGCCAAGTAAATTAACTTGGGTATGAATAATTCCCACTTCAAAAGCGGTTCATTCTTTTTGTAATAGCGGATAAAGAAGGAAAATAGCCATAAAGACAATAATTGCAAAAACTAAACATAAAGTAAATGGTCAGTAAACAACTGAACCTAATTCTTTCTTTAAGTTTGGTTTTCCTCCCGTTAAATGTAAATCATTTGGCACAAAAAGTTCAATGAAAAATGCTCCTAATAAAATAAACATCGCAGTAGCAAAAAATGTTCAACGCCAATTTTGATGAACAATCGGAATTTGCGATAAAGCAGGTAAATTTGCTCCAATGTCCATATTACTTACAAACGTAAAGATTGGCACAAAGGTACAAGTAGCCATAAACAATGAAACTAAAGTAGCTGTAACTGATGTCCCATGTTTATTTTTTGGTGCAATTGCAATTGCAACTACCGTAATAATCGAAGCAATCGCCCCATGGGCAAGTCCACATAAAAACCTAAAGAATAATAATTCACTAAAGTTAGTGCTAAAACCAACAATAATACTGGAAATACAATAAATGATTGTGCACCCAATGATTATTCATTTTCGCTTTACTTTGAAGAATAAAATAGGAATCAAAATGGCACTAATAATTACTCCAATTAAATAAAGGGTTAATGTCAAGTTAACATTTGCTTCAGTAGTACCTGGAAATGAACTCATTAAGGGGTTAGCAATTCCTCCTGGAATATACCAACCAATTCCTAAGCAGAACATTATAATGCATAAGGAAATTAAAGCTGGGATGTTAATTTTATTAACGGGGTTTGGATTATTCAATGTTGGATTTTGTTGTATCTTATTAAACTTAAAAAAATTCGTTAATGGCAAAATAAACTCCTTAAATTAATATTAAAGAAAATAAATGCAGGTGTTAAACACTACATTTATTTCTTATTTTTAGTTAGTTTTCAAACTAAAATTTAGGTTGGATTTTTTTATCCATGTTTTTAATTATAGTTATTTTGAAAGAAAATCGCTTTAATTTAGAAAAATTATTTATTAATTTTTATGCAAAAAGAAAAATTATTTTGTTTCCTTAATTAATTGTACTATTATAATTAAATACAATATATTACTTGCTACATGAAAAAGTTTTTTGGAAAATTAAAACATAAGAAGACTAAATGGTTATATTACGTCTTGTTCGGGATCTTGTTTCCACTCATCGTGATTGGACTTATTTGTTCATTTTGTTATTTGCCAAACCAATTATCAACCAATCGTTCCTCATCTTATGTAAACAGCGTTGATTTCAGTATTAACTACGCAAATAACCAAGCCGATATTCATAATGAAAATGCAACGAAGCAAGAGGCTAAAACTGCGGCAAGTAATACAATTACCATTTTTAAAGATATTGGGTTAAGTACGGTTAACGTCCAACCTTATATCTATGAAAAAACCGTTGATAATGCTAATAACTATTACTATGGATTGCATTTAATTTTTGCCAGTGAATCAGCTGATTCCTTATTGCAATCGTACGTGGAAGTTAACACGTTTTATGATAACTCTTATCTAATGACCTTAGATGATGTTACTAAAACAAATGCCAATACGATTGTACAACAAGCTGGTAGTGATAGCAGTGCAGTTCGAACTTACTTAGCGTCCAATCCAATTGTTGGATTAAAACCAGTTAATAATAATAACGATCAATATTCGTTATCACAAACTGATTTTGATTACAGCAGTATTAGTTGAAAAGAAAATAATAGTGAACCCTATTTATATGTAAACTTAAAGCACAACATTGATTTAACAAACATTATTAGTAATAGTAACGACCAAATTTATTGATGAACTAATAAAGCAGCGTTTGTTAACTTATGTCAAAACCTTTATAGTTTATATTGACTAAAAGAAAACTGATGATCAAGTTTAGATAACGTTATTCCTGCTCAATATTACACCCAAGCAAATTATCAAGTAATTAGTAATTTATTGTCTTCATTTAATGGTAGCAGTGAATACGGGGAACTAGCACAAAGTTTATATAGTATCATTGGGGCGAATGATTATACTGATTTAAGACCCGCACTGTTACCTCATGATTCCCAATTAACTAATCCTTACAACTTAATTACTGTTCAAAATATTGATAACATTTTATTTGCTGATTTACCTTCTACTACCCAAACTATTTACAACAAATATAAATCAATTGTTGATCAATATTTATTAGCAGTGATTGATAAATCAAATTACACTACTTACTTTACTAACATTACTGCTAATCATAGTTCAACTTTAATGATGGACATGAGTAGCTATGTAAGTTCTTCTTCTGATTCATCGAACAAAGATGCCCAAATTGACACGATGATTACAGAATGGAAAAATAACTTACTAAATCCAATCATTAGTCCTGCTAACATTAAAGATTCAAATGCTAATACTTACAGTAATGTTAATGTGAACCCATTTGGCATTTGAAATGACATTACTAACTTACAAACTTCATCAAATGCTTACACTCAATCGCAAGCAACCAGTTCATCTTCAACTGCATCCAATAGTGGATCAAGTGAATCAACTAGCAATGCTACTACAATTGCATTAAAACCAAGTAAAGCCAATCAATCAAGTGTTTTAGCATTTAATCCTACCGCTGTTATTTTGCCCTTTGTAATTAATAATTTGCAAGCCACCAACATTACTTACACTAGTAAATATATTCTAACAAACAGCGTAAGTAATATCAGTTCCTGAAAAGCCATTTTTGTTACCATCATCTTATTAGTTTTAATTATTGGTATCATTGTTGCAATCCTATATCGTTTCCCTGGCGTCATTGCGTGATTTATTGCTACTTGTACGTTAGGAATTTCAGGTTTGGTTTATCAAAACTTAGAATTACAAACTTCCAATGCTACTTTAGCTGCTTACTTATTAAGCTACATTATTACGCTTTGCATCTTCATTATTTTCTTGCAAAAAGTGATGGATTTATACCATAGTGGAATTAGTTTTGCTCTGGCATTTGAAAAAGCAATCAAGTACTTCATTGTTTATTCACTAGACATCCATTTATTAGTTTTCTTGTTCTCCTTAGCTTTGGTTTACTTTACAGCTTTCCAATTACAAGTCATTGGAATTGTGTTTGCCTTCTACTTTGTTATTTCGTTCTTAATCAATTACTTGATTGCGTGATTTATTTTCTATGTGTATGCCAATTTCGACTTTGGTTTACCTTCTTATTGCTATGTTCCCCTTTGAGAATATAGACACCACCATCAAACTGCAAGTGATGTACAAAACTTTGTTTCAACTGTTAATCCCGAAGGTCACTACGATTTAAGTGGTTTTGATAGTGTTATTGCAATTAGACGTAAATTAGCAGTTTATTTAACCCCAAGTAAATTAATTAAGATTTGTTTAGGATTAATTGGTGCTGTTGCTCTTATTGTTTTATTACTATTCATGATTTGATCCATTTGTGTATATCGCATTGATGGAATCTACCATTACCCAACATTAAATGCATCCACTTCGTACAACATCACTGGTAATTATTTATTTAACCAATTATTATTTGCTATCTTTATTGGTACTGCGTTTAGCACTTGCTACATGTTAGTTCGTTTTGGAAAAGGAATCTTATTCTTTATCACTAATTGTTTAGCATGTTACATGATTGTTTGCTTCTTTGTGTTATGTAGAATGACTCAAGATGTTAACAACGTGGAAGGATTAGGTTTAGGAATTTTAAGTGCTACCTTTATTAATTCTTACATCAATAGTTTATGTTGCCATTTATTCAAGTTTAAAGTAGAAAATACTACTAAAGAAGCTTGGAACATCATGATTAATGTCATCATTAGTCAATGACGAACTTATTTAATCATTACTGCAACTGCACTATTAAGTATGATCTTAAATTACATCTTTAATTCCACTGATTTATTCTTATTAAACTTAATGAACATTATTCCTTATTTCTTTATTTGGTTTATTAGTATTGCTTTAGTACCAAGCATTCGTCTTGTTTATGTCCTATTCAAGAATGCGTTTACTAAGGTTGAAGGTAATATTAAGTTCAAAAATTATGATACTGTCCAAGAAGAAATTGTCCAAGGAATTAACGAATTTAAGATTACTAAACGTGAAGATTATATTTATGAATAATAAAAAAATGCGACCATTTTTACTGGTTGCATTTTTATTTTGTCAATTAATGAGATTTATTATTTTTTTACAGTTGATTAAGCAAAATAATGAACGAGATTTATTAGTAATTAAATGATTTTACTTTTAATTTAAACGCTTTTTAGCTTTGGCTAGTTCTTTGTGGTTTGTTTTTTGTTTATCATTTTTTTCTTGTTTTTCCACAAACTGCATGTTGCTAAGTTCCACTGTCATTGATTGCAATCAATCCTTATTCATTTCAAATACTTCTTCTAAAAAGTCACTAAGTTCTTTAATGGTAGCAGGGGAAGCTAATTTTTCCATTGTTGCATCAATTACTGAAAGTTCTTTGATTGTTTGATTAAAATCAATTTGGCAATCTTTTTGGGGAACTAATGTACCCTTTCTCAGTTCCATAAAAAATCTTTCAACATAAAGTCTTAAAGTGGTAGCAATCATGCTTCAACCACTTTCTTTTTTAAGGTTATAAAATGCTGCAAATTCCTTTTTCTTATTATCGTTTTTCTTGTTGTCATCTTTATTGTTCATAATTCTTGTTTCTCCTTGTTTATGGCTTAATAATGAATGCTAATTGCACTCTTATTCTTATATACTCTTATAGTATATTAAATAGGAATTTAATGCAATGAATTATTATCTTTTGATTAACTAGGTACGTAAATTTAAAGGCAATCAAGATTGATTTAAATTAAGTTAAAAGGTATTAAAAAAATAATAAGAGTGACTTTAAATATCAATTTAAAAAAATTAATAGTAAAGCATCTTCAGCCAATAAACTAGGATTACAATATTTTATTTTTTAAGTAAAATCTTATTGAAATTTACTTAAAAAATGAATTATGATGGGAATTTAGCAAAAATATCTTAGATATTTTTTAGAAAGAAAGAAGAAAATCGTATTTATGTAAAAAAATTAAAACATTTAATTAACGTAAGTACAATATTTACTTGTGTTAAGGAGGTAATTTCAATGGCTAAGAAATCTAACCGAAATAACAATGCTAATCCAAAGAATCCAAATAGCACCGAAAACAAAACAGAAAACAAGTAATAATTAATCTTATTTATTCCCTGCTTTATTTTCATAGAATTAAAAATACTAAGCATTTTTCGTGCTTAGTATTTTTTATTAATTGTTTTTTAAATCAAATTATGAAGGTAAATATTAATTATTTACTTTCATCAGTAGTTGCTTTGGTAGTACTTGGAGTTTGACTAGCAGTTGGAGTGGTAGTAGAACCAGTAGGTCCTGTAGTAGTGCTAGATGTAGAAGATGGAGAAGTTTGGCTGGTAGTTCCTCCAGTTGGGATTGATTCACCACCAGTAGTACCAGTTGTATCACCAGGAATTGTTATATTTGGAGTGCCACTATCACCAGTTGCTCCAGAAGTGCCAGCAGTACTAATGGTTTCAGTTGAGGTGTATTCAATCTTATTTGCCTTTAAACTATTAATAGTTGAGGATGCATCGTAAGAAATTGAACTTCCTTTAATTTCGTTAGTACCATTTAAAGCATAACCAGCAATACCAGCTTCAGCTACGGTGGTTAATCAAGGATTTGTCTTTAAGCTAGCAACATTATCAGTAACTTTAAAGCCTGCTTCTTGTTCAGCAGTTGCTAAACTAGATGGATAGAAAGCATAATTATTATAGAAGTCACTGGTAATTGGAGAATTAATGAATCCTTCAGTTGATGGATTATTGAAGGATGTTTCTTTACTAGTTAATGTTTCACTTTCAATTCCTAAGGCAGTTGTTCAACCAGTTGAACTAAATGAATCTGAAGAACACGATACCATGTATCAACCTGCTTCAGGAGTAATTGTAGAAGATGTTGATAATGAACTTGCTAAAGGGGCAAGTAAGGTTGGAACAAAAGTTGCACTTGCTACATCTTGAGTGATTGTGATGTTGCCTTGTGAGGTAATGAGATATTCACCTGCTATATTTTCTAATGTATATTCGTTGTAATTTTGAGTTAAGGTAAAAGAAAATGCACCATCGCTTGAAGTAATATTGGAGGCAGTTTCCGAATCAAGTTTAAATCAGTAAGTGTACGTTGAAGATGTTCCAGTTATTGATTCATTTTCAACAAATGGTAAATAACCACTTAAATTTAAATCAGTTGAAGTTGTAGATGTAGTGCTCATTGCTGTAACTGATGTAGAAGTACCAGTTAAAGTGTCATATTCATTTGCTAAATCAGTAAAGTAAGTTGGTGCATTCGCTGCATAATTAGTGATGTTTGCTTCCATTCAACTAGTAAAGTTGCTATCTTCCATTTCTTTTGCTCATGCTTGAGTTCAATTCGTATTTTCATCAGTAAAATTAGCACCAGTTAACGAAGTAGGTAAAGAAGAAGATGATACTGGAGTAGTCTTAGCAGGAGTTGGAGTAGTTGAAGATGGAGTTGGAGTAGTAGAACCAGAAGGAGTACCACTTGGCATTGGAGTAGTAGAACCAGAAGGAATACCAGTTGGTAAGTTCATGGTTACACTAACAGTGTGAAGAATTGGATTCTTTAAGCTGTCAATTAAGGAAGTATTTGGATTATTAACATTATTATAACTGGTCATATTTGCACCATTATTTAATGCATAACCAGCAATACCGTTCATAGCAAATGATCCTAATCAGCCGCTGTTACTAATGTCAGATCAATTGCTTGTCACTTTAAATTCTGAACTAGAACCAAATGTATCTTTGATTTCATTTGCTGCGTAAGAAGCAAAACTGTAATAGAAATCAGTGGTAAGTGGAGAATTAATGGTGCTGCTGGAAGTTGGGTTCATGAAAGTAGTACTTCCAGTAATAGTATCATTAGAACTGTTTGAAGCGGTTGAAGAAGTAGTACTATTTGTTGTATCAAGCATTGCTGAACCAAGATTACCCATCATGTCTTTAATGATAGAAAGACTGTTTTGCATGTCACCAAAATCACTTGATGAATAAACATCGGAAGTACATTTACTCATGTATCAACCAGCATTAACCATGGTTTGTTTATTACTACTGTTTAAAGAACTTGATAAGGATGCTAAAACAGTGGAAGCAAAAGTAGCATCCGTAATTTTTTGCGTTACACTCAAAGTAGTTTGCGTGAATTCATGACTTTGTCCGTCCATGTAGTCTTCAACATAAACGCTGTAATTTTGCGTTAAATCAAACGAGAAAGTGTCATTACTTTGGGTTCAGTTACTTAATGATTCACTGGTTAATTTTAATCAATCAGTCATGGTTGCTTTATAAGTACCCATGGACCCCATCGAAATGTTAATTTCGGTACTGAATGGTAAATAACCATTTAAATCATACGTTTTAGTGGTTGAAGTTGTAGTAGTTGGAGTTGATGAAGTGGCATCCATCATTGAACTAGAACCAGTCATGGAGTCTGGCATTGAATCTGAACTGCCCATACTACCACTAGGCATCGAATCAGGCATGCCACTAGTTGAACTAGAACTTGGGATTTGTAAAGGTGCTCCCTTTACAGAAGTGCTGGTACTAGTAGTTTTAGCATAAATAGTTGCTAAATCACTAAAGTAGGTTGGAGCGTTTTTAGCATAATTTTCAACATTACTTTTCATTCAGTTTCCATAATTGCTACTACCAGCATATGCATTGTAAGTATCGTTCCAGTTGCTAGCAACTTCACTTGCACTTGTACCATATAAACTCGATGGTAAAGTTGGTTGATTAGAAGTCGAAGAATTAGAGGAGGATCCACAAGAAACAACGCAGGCAGGAACAATACAACAAATTGCAGTAATCCCTGCAATTGCACCAAAAATTTTTAACCCTTTGTGTTTATTCTTCATATTTTTTGTCCTTTATTATTTATTCTTTTTTCTATTTATATTTTATATTATTTAAAAGTGAAGCAATAACCAGGAGAAGAGGCAATAAAAAAATATGAGAAGAATAACCTCTCATATTTCTATTTAATTTTTTAGATATTAATACTGGAAGTTGATTATTTATCAATCAACTTTTTAACATTGCATTTTAATTATTTGCGGTGTTTTTTATGACCAAGAATTGGTTTTCCACTGGTATTTAAACCTTTTTCACCTTCCTTGGCTTCTTCAGCTTGAACAGTTTCTTTTTTCTTTTCTCTATAGAATTCAACTTCTGCTTCGCGTTCTTCATTATGTTCAAATCGGAAATCAACCGTAGTTTTAAAGTTTGAATTTTTTAAGGAAATAACTTTGTCTAAAGTGGCTTTTCAAACAAAATAAGAAACATAGCAAAAAATTCATGGAAGGATGATGTCAAGAATTGCTCATCATCAATTCTTACTTAAATCAATAAGATCTCTGGCTTTACCAAGAACATAAATTCCCATAATAAATAATGCTACTCAAATGCAAAAGAAGCAAATGATGCAAAAAATTGCAATTCCATTTTGAGCATCATAACTACCATTGTTCATTCCATTTGGATTATTCATGTATGATTCACGCAACGTACTAGAGGTGCAAAATAAAACAACGGCAATAATGAAGAATATTCATGAAAGTGTTACTAGCAATACGGCAATGAAGTTTAAACGCATCAAACTGCGTTGTTCCCAATTATCATAGTTATAACCAAAAAATTTCGCAAATTTATTTCCGGTAACATCTGAATTGTTGGATTGGGCTGCTTGTACTGGCATTTAATTACTCCTTCTAAAAACAATCCATATAATAGATTATTATATAAAAATAGTATGAGGCAACTCATACTATTTATTATTTAACTAAATTTAATAATTAATTATTTGTGTTTCTTGGAATCTTTTTTTGTTTCAGGTTCGTCAATTTCTTCGATTTCTTCGTCTTCGAATTCGATTGGTTCATCTTCCTTCTTTTCATCTTCAGGAAGACTATCGATTAAGCAATCATCTAATTCAAGACCTAATAAATCAGCTTTTAATAAATTCTTTTTTGCACTGGCAATGTTCTTAAGAATTTTAGATAATTCTTTTAAATCATCTCAATTGTTTTTGTCATCAGGATCTAATGTTTCAATTTTATGAATCAACTTATTAGCTGTTTCATCAAGAATCATCATTTCCTTATTTCCTTCTACATCTTCATCGCTTTCAAATTCAGCGTCCGATTCAGGAAATTCTTCTTCAACTTCTTCTTCTTCGATTTCTTCAGTTGGCTTCTTAACTTCCTTGGTTGATTCTTTATGTTCTTCTTTCTTTGTCATTTTTATATCCTTATATTATGTATATTTACAATAAGCAATTTAAAAATAAAGATGTCAAAAATCTTTGCTTAAAGTTTATGCTTATTTTATATGTAATGATAATTAATATAAAAAAATATTTTTTGTTAAAGAAAAAACAATAATTTACACATTTATAAAATTAATTTCATTTTTTATATTATGTGTTAAAATCTAATCGAAATTTGTAATATTGATTACTTGTAACTTTAAAAACCTAAATCAATTATGAACGAAAAAGCAACTCCAATTTATCACTTATCTGTTTTATTAGAAGAAGTGATTAGCATCTTACAAGTCCACCCAATGATGGACTATTTTGATGGTACCATAGGATTTGCTGGTCATTTCCAAGCAATTTATCAAAAAGCCAATAAAATGGGTAATTTTTATGGTTTTGATCAAGATTTATTTGCTTATAATTATTGCCTCAATTTATTCAAAGGTGACCATAATGTCCACTTGTATCATGCTAATTATGGTGCCATTGATCAATATTTACCGACGCAAAAATTTGATGCTATTTTGCTTGATTTAGGAGTTTCTAGTTACGAATTGGATGAACAAGACCGCGGTTTTTCGTACTTAAAAGACGCAAAACTTGATATGCGCATGAACCAAGAACAAGATCTTGATGCTTATCAAGTTATTAATTTTGCTCCTTTAGATACTTTAATCTTTATTTTTAAAACATATGGCGAATGCAAGCAAGCAAAAGCATTAAGCCAATTAATTGTCAAGACAAGAAAAGACCACTTGATTAAATCAACGCTTGAATTAGCAGATTTAATTTATCAAGTGGATTTTTCGCATGACTTAGTACGTAAAAATCCATGTAAGCCTTATTTTCAAGCATTGCGAATTTATGTTAATGATGAACTAAATGTTTTAAAAAAGGCTATTCCTGTTTTAGCAAATAAATTAAAACCGCATGGAAGATTAGCAATCATCACTTTTCATTCCTTGGAAGATAAAATTGTTAAACAAGAATTTTACAAATTGTGTAATGAAGATTTAGTTTACAAAAAAATTCCAATGGATGTTAAAGTTGATTATGTTTTAGTTACAAAAAAGCCAATTGTTGCTAGTGAACAAGAAGTTGCTTTCAATCATCGTAGTCGCAGTGCAAAGTTACGAGTAATTGAAAGGAGGTAGTGATGCAAAATTATCCCACCTTTAATAATATTCCCCAAACTTTTAGCAGTAAAACAAAGGCTTTCTTTATTAAATACATGGGTGATAGAGCTTGGATAAGAGCATATTGAAAAATTGCGATTCCCGCTTTTCTATGATCAATCTTTGTTTCGCTAGCACCAATCTTTGCTACCGTGTTTATTGCTTCAGTTTTACCACATGATATGTTTGGGACTACGAATGCGACGTTAAACAACGTTTATAACTACACCATCTATGGTTTTAGTTATATTGATATTTTGGCCGTTGTATTTGTTTTAGCCGGGTTTAGTATGATTGGGAACTATATTGCCCAAAATGATTTAAAAAAACTGAATGAAATCATGAAGGATATCTTAATGTTTTCCATTGGTATTTCCATCATTGTTACTATCTTCATGACCATTTATTCCCAAAATTTTGACGAAAATCTTTTTGGGTTTAGTGGATCGTATTTAACTTATGGATCAACCTTTTTAGCATGATCAGCTGTTTCCATTATTTTCTATATGCTTGACTGATATTTCATTTCTTCCTTTGTTTGCTTAAACTTAATTTGAGTGCAATGTTGAAGTGCTATTATTGGTTTTTTCTTTTACTTAATCGTGCTAGGGGCTTATAGTGCTAGTGTTACTTATAATGCTAATTCGATTGATGTAGCAAGAAATTACGCCATTATTTATGATTTCTGATACATTGTGCAAATTCTCATTATTTTCGTATATTGCTACATTCCAAATGTTTACAAAATTACGTTTAATCAATGGCAATTTCATATAAGTAAAGAACGCAATGTTGCTTATACATATTTTTATTTTTTAAGAACTATTAAATGAACAGTGGATTGACCACTGGTTGGTTTTTTCTTTAAGTATTCTTATTGAGTAATGCTTGATGCAGCAGTGTGAGCAGTGGCTGATATCTTCTCCCAAGTTGGAGGGGTAATTGATCCCCATGCGGGACTAGACGCCCAAAATCAAAAAATTTATCATGAAGTAATTTTGCTATGTTCACAATATTCTACTTACCTCTTTATTTTCTTTAATGGTTTTGGTTTAATTACGAACATCTTCCTTTCCATTCCGCTTGGTCGTGGTTTAATTAAAAATGCCAAGGAAAATACGACGAGAATGTTCTGGTGAGGATTTATCATTGCTTTGTGCTTGCTATTTATTGTTCTAATAATTTCGTATGAATTAAATATGTACCTCATTGGGGGCATGAATGACCCGAATAAATTCTGGTCGTTCCAAGTCAATGAAAATGGTCAAAGTTACACCACTAGTTTTACTTACCGCGAACTTTGAAACATGGGAATGGGTATGAGTTGTATTTATGGGGCTTACATGTTCATTAACATCATGTACAACAATATTTATTACTTCCAAATTAGTGGTAACTCTCGTTGAATTTTATTAACTGATGCATTTGTAAGTGTTGTATATGCCATTCTTACTTGGGGTTTAATTCTTACTCACAATAACTTAGATAACTTATTTGCATGGTATGCATTAAATAAGAGTTATGTCATTTGAAAATTATTTATTGGTATTATTGTGATTGTAAAAGATAAATCATTAAACTCCGTCAAAGACCCTGGTTATATTACTAAAGACATTAAGAAATTATTTAATAATATTCACCATAAAGATGAAATTAAGCAAACCCAAGAAGTTAAGGAACAAGCTTAATTTATCAAAAATGCAAGAACTACGATCGTTCTTGCATTTTTTTTATCTTAAAGTCTGTTTGAATCTTTTTTAATAGTTAACAAAAAGTAACTATTTGTTTATTGATATTATTCAATTGCAGTGGTAATTTAATTTTTGATTGGCTGATTAAGTATTAATGGTTTAAAAGCAAGTGAGAAAAAAGAATGGCATTTGAACTTGTACTAAAATAATTAAAAATGGTTAATGATTTTAAATAAGAAAAAGTTGATGGGTAATAAGAACTTATTGGGATGAATGCTGATGATATTTGCTTAGTACTTAGCTTATTTGCCACATTTAAAGTAAATTCATGGCGATTAAATGCCATAATATTTAAAAAATAATGTTGATACATTACAGGTAAATTTCATCATCAATCTCAATTACTAAAGTCATGATATTTAGCATTAATGTTTATTAAGCTAACTTCATTGTTCTTCATTAAATTGGTAATGAAATTATTTGTTTTTGATTTAATGCTAGTAAACATAAAAGTACGTGTGCTTAATTGATTAGCAAATAAATTAATTGCTGTCTTATCTTGACTGTATGGAACTACTCAAGGGTCTGGCAAAATAAACGATTCACCATTTGAACCATAATTATTTGCTAGGACTCCATCATAGTTGCTAGTGAAAGATCATGTCTTGGAAATTGAAGTTGGGTCAGTGCTTGTACCAACTGATAAACCAAATGGAACAAGAAGACTTTCATTGGACGAAGCATTACTGTAAGTACTATTTAATGCCATTTCAAGCATGCCACCATTCGTAGAGGAAGAATAACTAATATCAGCAAGTGCGTATGGCAATGTTCATACAAATTGACTACCACTAGCAACCGTGGTTCCCCCACTTGCACCTCAACCATTATTTCCTTCTCAATAATACATGTCAATGGTAGTAGTTGCAGTAGCTGTAATAGTTAATCATTCATTACTACCTAATTCACTAGAATCTGCACTTGGAGTTGATGTAAATGAAACTTTATAGTTATCAAAGTCTTGGGATGTAGCATGCACTTCATAACCAGCACCGTTTTGTTGAATGAAATCATTGAAAGTTGATTGGGGTTGGGTGCCACTTAGTGAAGTATTTACAACTGCATTAGTACCAGCATTAATTCAATTAGCAATTGTATCTTCCATGTAAGTTTCATAGTTGTAATTTAAACTGCTTGCAGTGCTAGTAACAGTTAAATTTGCAGTGTTACTAATAGAAGAATTAAAGTTATCAGTATAGTTTATTTTGGCATAAATATTATAAGTACCTAAAGTTGAAAAAGTATTTGCACTAAAAGTGTATGATAATGAATCACTACCAGCAAATTCTAATTTCCCATTCTGATCAATAATTGGTAAAGTAGCAGCTTTAGTATAACTGGATTGGCTACTTAACTTAAAGAATCAAGTTACAGTAATTGGATAAAACCAAGTTGGCTGATTGTAATTATTAGTTGTTGAATTATAAGTTTCATATTCATATTGGCAACTTTCAATTAATTGTTCTAAGGCTTGTTGATTACTTGGGTTTAAAGTATAAGAAACTGTTGTTCCTTGCTTAATCGTTGAAGTAGTGCTGCTTAAAGTGTAATTGCAATTTAATGGAGCATACGTATTAATGGTGTTAGAAATAATGTATTGGGGATTATTTTCAACACTAAAAGTTATTGGATTGGTAGGATTTGCATCACTAAATACCACTAACCTAAAAGATACTGAATACATTGGAATTGCGTCATATTGATAGGGAGTGTAAGTATTAGTAGCATTCCCAAGATTAGTTCACACTCCGTGTGATGCAATCCCACCTAAAATGACAACATTACTTTTATATTGCCATTGGTAGTAAGTAGCTAAACTACTACCACCACTATTTTGGTTATTAAAAGTAACGGGACTTTGGTTAGGTGTTTGAATATTATAAATATTGCCACTAGTTAAGGTGTAAATAGAATTGTTTTCACTAACATTTTGGTTAGTACTTGGATCATAAACATTAATTTGTGCTTGCCCAAGATTATTCACTGTGACTGTACATTGATTAGTAATCACAACTCCATTTGCTGTAGTAACTTGGGCTTCATAAGTAAGGATTTGGTTTGAACTAGCAAAACTTGACGTTGGTAAAGTAAAACTACTTGAATTTGCCCCAGTTAAATCAAACGTCCCATTCGAAGTTACTTGCATTCATTGAATTTTGTCGGTGGAGTTTGTTCCACTAATTTGTAGGGTAACGTTGGTTGCTCCAACTGGAACTGAAGTAACCGGAACATTATTTCAATAAACACCTGCTGTATATATTGAATTGTTACTATTATCACTATTAGCATACCCAATGATTTGTGATAATGGGTTAGGGCCACTAATTGGTTCGTTATTTAAAGTAACATTGCTTAAAGTAGTACTTACTTGAATGGTGGTTCAACTTCCGCTATAATCAACTGATTTAATTAATTGAGCAAATTGAGTTTTATTAAATTTAATTATGTATGTTTCACCTAAAACACTAACACTATAAAAATTATCAATAGTAATGGGATTATTAGTGTCTTGGTCAATAATGATTGTTGCATTGCCTTCATCACTTGAGAAATTCTTATCATGGCTAATTTGGATACTAGTTCCGTTTACTTCTAAATCAAAACTTACGTCAGCAGGAATTAAAGTTCCTAACACCGCGTTCCCTAATGATTCATTAGGCTGCAAAATAATTTGGGGGTTAGTAACACTAATTGTACTATGAGGAGCAATTTCAAACCACGGTTTTTGCGGTAAGTAACTATATGCAATTACTTGGGATGCACTAATGCCATTAACTAATAATTGAAGGCAATTATATCCAATAAATTGATCAGCAGTAATCGTAAATGAATTAGTACTACTGTCATAATTAACGGGAATGGTAGTGCCTAATTCACTGTTGTTATAAAAAGCAATGGCGTATTTATTTTTTGAGTTATGAGTAATTCCACTTACATCAAAGTTAATTTTCGTGTCTTCTGGTGAACTTTCATTAGTTCCCCAAATAACAAGTTTTGATTCTTTAGGGTTGTAAAGATAAGGTGAGGAACTAGTGGGACTAGCAACTGTAATGGTACCAATTTGGGCACTATAGTCAATCGTAATGGCGTTTGAAGTAATATTGCTGAATGTTTTGCCATATAAAGTAAATGTAACAGTGGCACTAATTTTGTAATTGCCATAATTATTGCTACTTGGTGCATAATTACTAGTTCAGTTAGCTGAACTAAAATTATTACCATTGACATTTCAAACAATT
Organism: bacterium; assembly: GCA_017645255.1. The sequence goes on along the minus strand of JAGCPI010000001.1, from coordinate 51,792 downwards.
TTTACGTTCTTTAAAGAAGAATGATTGGCATTATCATAAGTAACTCCATTACAAGTAATGCTTAAATTAAAAGCTTGACTAGTATTTTTAGTAATGCCAATTGCACCATTTAATGCGTTTGCACTACTAATAGTTGCACTGGCATTAAAGTTATCTAAATTAGGTGTTAAAGTAATGGGAGCACTTTGATAAGCAATCCCATTGATTGTTTCAATTAATTGATATTCATAGTTTTCATTATAAACATTGATGTTGACATCATATGTGCTAGCACTAGAATTTTGCACAGTTTTTCATGAGCCATTGATAAATTGTTGTCATTCATAAGTAGCATTCGTTTCACTTGTATACATTTTGGTATTATTTGCACTTAAAGTAACGTTTGAGCCAATGACAGGATTTAAATTAGTAGTACTAATTGCTATTTGGTTGTAATTGACATAATAAACATTAGTTTGTTGTAAAGTAGTATTTTTTAAGTTTGGAATCATATAAGTAATTTTTATTTCGTATTGACCTGGTTCGTAAAAATTATAGTTAACCATGGCTTGGTCATTAATTCAAGTTGCATTTCCACTTATTAAGATATTATTGTCTTTGATTATTTCATATGTACAACTAATTGGATTAATTGCCACCGTGTTATTAGTAAAACTAGTAGTACTTACTGTTCCGGCAATTGTATAAGCATTGGTTAAAAAGGTAATGAGGGAATTGCTAGCAATATTTACACTATTGTTTGCAGTTGTCAAAATTAAAGAATTTTTATTTGGGTTGGAAATAGAACTTTTGTTTTCATTTGATTCAGTTGTTTTTGAATAAGCATTTGCTCAAGTACTTGGAGCATTTCAACTGTCATTAATGCTATTACCATATGCAATTCCAATGACACCATTGATTGCTTGGGTATATTTGCCATTTCCAGAAATAGCAGTTGGATTCGTATTAGTTCCAATTGATAACCCAAAAGGAACTTTTAAACTAGGAGCATAATTACTAGTTAATCAGTCGCTTACATTAAGCATGCTTAATCCAACTTTGCCTTGCGAATAATCTAAAGAACTTAGTTCATATGGTAATGTTCACGTAAAGATGCTGCCAGTTGGTACTTGTAAACTAGCATCAGTTTTTCACCCAGCATTTCAGGTTGCCATACTAATTGGATTAGTTGCTTTCGCACTAATTGTTAAAAATTGTTGGTTACCAAAACCATCACTACTTGGCATGCAGTGAAAATAGCACTTATAATCAGTAAAATCTTGGTAGGTGACGTTAGTTGCAATTGAGCATCCAATTCCATTTTGATTAATGAAATTATTAAATTCTTCATGCCCAATAAAAGTAGTTAATTGTTCATTAACTCACCAAGTTGCATATCCGTTTAAATTAGCAGTGGTTGATAAAGTTAAATTGCTTAGTGGATTAACTTTTACTTCATAAATTGATGAAGAATAAATTTTATTACTAGGACCTGTTACTACTAATTTATATGATTGATCAGTTGTAATTCCTTGAATGGTATAAGTGGATTTTGTACTTACTACATTACTACTTAGTTCGTTATTAATTACTAGATATCAAGCATACGATTTAGCATTATTGATATTACTAGTTAAAGTAACATCATACCCATAGTAAGGTATAGAAGTAGTGCTAATAACAATATCAGAATAATTAGATGTTGTTGAAGAATTAATGGCAACTGGAATGATTTCGATTGAATTGGAGGTTAAACTTAAATTACCAATTGTTTCAATTAATTGGAAATAGACCTTATTGCCTTTTAGATCATTAATTATTAACTCAGACCCATTTACTTGATAATTACTAGACGAATTTAGATTTGACCACGAAGTACCATTGCTACTTATTTTTCATTGGTAAGAAATCGGTCCAGTTGCTGATCCTTGATAACTAGTAGCGTTGATCGTAATTGAACTACCTTCATTGACATTGTAAGTATTACTATTTCCAACTTGACTAATAATCATACTATTATTAGGAACAATAGTTACATCATCATAATAAATAGTAAAACTTAAAACCAATGAAGTTGTTGAAGTACTCATAATGGTTGCATTTAATTGATATTGATTACCTTTCATTAAACCAAGTAAATTAAAGTTAATCATCAATGAACTGGTTGCAGTAACTGTATTATTTGATAGACTAATTGCTTTATTAGTTGTTAAGTCTTCTAATGAATAAGTGACTGTACTGTTATTTTTAATATTAGCAGTTGAAAATTGGTATTGGTTATTAATATTGCTAGTGTCAAGATTTAATGAATTGAAAATCTTTGTATTACCAGCACTGCAAACAATCATCGGACTACTTAATGTTGTTTTTGCATTTACTTGCACCATGATGTGGTTGGAAGTTAAAGTATAGGTAGTATTATTTTCTTGCCAGGATGCAACCAAATAATAAGTTGCATTATTAGTTATGTTATTAAGATTTAAAGTTGCAGTGGTTTGATTATTAAGCAACGTAGCTTGACTTTGTTTATTAGCAATTTCATATCATTGGTAAGTTAGATGATTAATTGATGCACTTGTTAATAATGCAATGGAATTAGCAGAAGCATTTAAGCTTAATGAACCATCATAAGCTACTTTAACTTGGTTATTAGTTACATTTGTTCCATCAATTAATAATTGGTAGTTATTAATAGTTAATGAGGTACTATTAATAAAGTAATTTTGGCCATTGATATTAATCATGGAAGTAGCACTAATATTATTAACTCCTGCTTTTAAATTGTTAATCACAATTGAGGTACTTGTATTGTTTGTTTGAGTTTGATCATTAATTGTTCAATTAACGCTTTTTGGATTAATATCAAATATTTGCCCATCATAGCATACATGATAAGCAAGTTTATAACTATTAATATTTTTTGTATCATTAATTGATGTTACTTGTTGCATCATCCCATTGCTGCCAATATTAGCATCAATCACTGCACTAAATTTACTAGCAACAAAGGTGGGAATAATTGTTACGTCATTGGAAGTAGTTTGCTTAATGCCATTCACATAAGTAATGACATAATAAGTACTTTTTGTTTGTAAAACTTTAATGGCAAGACTATTAGCAGTAGTTTGGCTACTGATTAAAGTATTATTGCAATACCAACTATATGTGACATTCCTATTTGGTAAATTACTAATTGTAGCATTTAAAGTAAGCGAATCGTTAAATGGGGCATAATAATCCGTTCCATCATTTTTAGTTGCTTTCATAACTGCTAAAGTCGTAGTAATGGCACTACTTTGATTATTAGATGAAGAAGTAGCTGTTGAATTATTGCTACTACATCCTACTGCTGTACTTACTGCAAGTGCCCCAATTGCACTAATTGCAATTGCTCCAACTATATATTTACTAATTTTTTTAGTTTTTCTCATTTTTTTAATCTGCACCCATTTGTCCTAATAAATAAAAAAATATAGTTAATTAATTTTATAAAGGAATAACTTTATTTGCTTGAAGTTTTGATTAATAAAATCCACATCGAATTAATTAAGTATTGAACTTAATTAACTGGAAGCGATTTTTAGTAATTATCTTAAAGATAATAAAAGTAAATAAATAAACTAGGGTTCATGAAAAAGACCAAACTTCTTCATTACCCTAGTTTATTATTTTTTAACATTGATTGTAAATTAATGAAAATATGTAATTATTAGCTTAATAGCAAATTAAATAAATATTGTCTAATGAGACATTAAGTTTATTAAAAATATATTTAATTAAATCAATAAAAGCAATTTTATTGTTTGCAATAATTAAACGATAGATTGTATCAGCAACTTTAATGGTAATGTCTTCAGCATTACTTGCTAGTTGCAAATTTTCTTTAAATACTAAGGAAGATTCATTCTTTTCACTAATCGTTAAATTATCGTAAGTTTTGCCTTCATTACAATCTCATAATTTTTGGATGAACTCACTTTGATAAATCGTATATAAAACTTTAATTACTGAATTAATTGCTTGTACTCACGTACTTACTTGATATAACTGATTGTTAATTGATACATAAAGAACATGTAATTTAGCAATATTTGTTAAATTTTCATTTAAAGTAGTTTTTCTTGCACTGGGAATTAATAAAGTCACCAACTTTAATAATTCAGTAGGGTGATTTAATAAATCACTTGGTAATTGACTATTTTGAGTTGCTTTTAAGGAATTATTTTCAGTTTGCAAATTGCTAATTTGCTTTACTAAATCATCATTAGTTTTTGTTAAATTTTTTGCATGTTCAATTTCCAAGTCTAACTTTTCAGTTAATTCTTTGATTGTGTGGGCTTGGTTTTTAAGTTCATTATTTGCATTTAAATAATTTAACTGTTGGTCATAAAGTTGGGAAGTAAGTTCATTTTTTTCGATGCTTAATTTTGCTAGTGATTGCTTTAGTTGAACAATTTCACTAGTTTTAGCCACTAAATCAGAATCATTTTGATCTAACTTAGATTGCAATTTAGTTTGCAATTCATTAATTGTCTTTTGGGTTTGTTCTTTAATATTTTTGTATCAATCATCAACTCTCAGTTGATATTGTTGATTTAGTGATTGTTTAGCATCTTCTAAATCAGCATGAAATTTATTTTTTTGAATAACTATTTCTTCGTGTAATGATTTATTTTCAGCTTGAAGTTTTTGCACTTTCGTTTTTAGTGTTACTGGTTGGGGTTGAGCAATATGTTTAATATAAGTACATTTTGGGTAATTTAAGCATCCCAGAAATTTTGAATGAGTTTTATGATTTTCTCGTAAAACTAAATTTCCCCCACAATCAGGACAAACTTCGTTTGTAATGATAGTTGGATCTTTTAATAATTCATCAACTGCATTGTATTCAAGGTTAATTTTTGTTAAGTTTTCTTTGAGCCGTTGGTTTTCAGTTTTAGTAGTAGTTAAATCATTTTTTAGAACATTATTATCATGGACACTATCAGTTAATTGTTGAGCCATTTTACTTAACTGATTCGAAGTATTAGTTAATTCTTGGTGCATACAATCTAATTCACTATTTTTATCAGTTAATTTTTGCTGTAAAACTAATAGTTCATTATGTAATGAAGCTAGTTTTAATGCATCATTACCAGTTCCTTTTAGTTGGGTTTTTAAATCAATGATTTGCTGATTTAAATTAGCTACTAAAGATGAATTATTAGGTTGATTAGCAATCGTATTAATTCATTTGCCTTGTTTTCACAAGGTTAATAAATTATTAGCTTGGTCTGCTTCCTGCTGGGAAATTGGTGATAAAGAAATAATCGTTCCTTTTTGCTCATTAAAGCTATTTTGCCGTTCAATGTGAATCGTACTAATTTGGTCATTTAATCCTTGTTTAGCACTAATGACTGGAGTATAAATTCCAAAATCACTTTTAATCGTGACGTTAATATGATTGTTAACTAATACGGCAATTGCATTCTTTAAGTTAATTCCTAGTTTACCAAAGACTTTAGGATTATTTAACTTTTCTTTATTAATATTTTCAATGAAATGAGTGCTTTTAATGCCTCTTCCTTCATCACTAATAATTAATGTTTTGGTTCCATCATTATAAATAATCTTGATGTCATTTGGAATGTGAGCAAGTAAATGTTCATCAATTGCATTAGCAACTAATTCTCTAATTGCATCATTGATGGTTCAATTGTTATTAATTTCGTTAATATTTAAATCAAGTAATTCCATTTTGCTTTTTCTTCCTTCATTATTGGTAAAAGAACATAAAATAAAAAAGATAATAATGAAAATTATTAATCATAAGTATTTTATGTTTTTTAGAAAATCACGAGCAAAATTTAAAGTTGCTACCAATTACCAAATTGATCAATATATTAATCAAACCAAACCAAAGTTTGATGTGCAATTACCTACTAACTATCATGAGTTAGTAACCAGGTTTAAATTAAGAATTAAGCATACCTTCATGATTATTATTCCGACTTATATTTTGATTGGGTTATTCTTCATCTTATTTATTTTAAGTTTACCTAAAACGCATGTAATTCATACTTATTATGTACCATTTCTAATTATTTGAATTATCTTAATTTGTTTCTTTTTATGTGTTGTTGAGTATGTGGCGTATAAAACGTTAAATTACTTTGATGAAGCTACGGAGTTAGCTTGTGAACAGTTAAAGAAGATGCAAGTAAACGATTATTTAACTAAAGATTTAAATGAATATCCCGAAATTGTGCAAATGGCATTTTTTAAAGATGAACCAAAGGCATGAAAGCAGCATTATCAACATGCCTTACGTTGGAACATGCTAATGTATACCTTTGGCATTTATGATTTCTTTGCGAAATATGATGCGTATTATCAAAATAAAGCCGATAATACTAAATAAAAAATACGTAATTTGAGTTTGCTCAAGTTACGTTTTTTTATGGGGATTTGCAATTACTTCCCTACTTAATTTTGGTGCTTTTTAAATATGAGATTGCTAACAGGTTAGTTAATAGATATGAAAATTGAATTTGTTTTGTTTTATTGCCCCACCAAAAAATTATTTAACTTGGTAATTTACTAACTAATGACATCTAAATATTATGCAGTAACTAAATCTTAAAAAACTTAATTTTTTAATGAGCATTTATAATAAAGATAAGAGCAATAAAGGAATTAAAAGAATGACATATAAAGAATATTTAAATCAACTTGATGAATTATTTATGAAAGATTATGACTTGATTACGATTAACGCTGAAGAAATATGTGATTCGTTAGAAAATTTTCTTGATATTTTTGATAAAAATGATTGGCAAAAAATGCAAGATCATTTTGATGCTTATCAAGAATTAATAAAGATTTATACCAACGTGGTGGTAAAAGAATTAGACAGTGTGGCTGATAAAAGCAAATTATCCATTAAAAAAACTTTAGAGATTGTTAGTCAATTAGTTCTTATCTTGTTTGGCAGTGTAATGATTCTTAAAGATATAACTGACCAAGTTAATGCTAAGTTAAAAAATAAACCAGGTTTTAAAAAGATGGTAAAAGGAATTAATCATTATTTACAAGTGAATGATGAAATGCAAGAATTAATTAAAAAGTTAAATATCACTTTTAATGATGATCAAACTAAAATGCAATTTGATTTAAGTTTAATTAGTGATAAACCACACCAATCAATTGATTTTGATAAAGTTTTAATTCCTTATAACTGGGTTTTTGTATTACCACGCTAACTAATTTAAGTTTAAGAATTTGAGAATTAAATAATAATTAGCAATTTTTAACTTCTTATTATTGCTTTAATTGCAAATCAAGAAGTTAAATAACTAGCTTATCAATATTAATTTCTTGTTAAAAATATCTAGGTAGCAATTCAAAATATCCATTATTTAACATAAAAGCAATAATCCTTTTTTGAAAGGAATTATTGCTTTTTTTATAGGTTGTATTAATGATTATTTATTTTTCTTCATTATTAAATAATAAACATTATTTAAATCAATGCTAAAAAATACTAATAACTTTTTAGTTCACATCAAGATATCTTTTCCACTTAAATTAGTTTCAATGAAGTAATTAGTACCAGGAATTTGCCTGCTTCTAGTTAAGTCATTTCCCGTCGTATTAAATTGAAGATGATTATCATTAAAGAATTGAAATAATTTTGCTGAATCAAGATTTAAACAATATTCACAAGTATCAACATAAATGTCTTTAAAACTTTCCAGTTGATATTCTTGATTGTTTAATACGTATTTAACTGGAATGTAACCTCTTCATTTTAATTCAGTAAGTGGTAAACAAAAACTCATTTTAATTAATGATGAAGTTGGTTCTTCATTACAACTATTTATAGGATTGCTATCAACTGATGATTCAATATCAGTTGCACTTAATAAACATTGGGAAGTGATTAAACTATTAATTCAATTTGTTAAGTCTAAATGATATTGGTTAAATAAGTAAATAAATGCGGTTGCTACTTCGTGTAATAAATCAGTTTGATCTTCTAAAACTGTTTTATTAATCCATAACTGTTTAGTACTATCAATTCAAGTGCATGCTAATGGTAATTCATTAATAATAACAATTGGAATTTCATTAATATTTAAATCATTTAACAACGATTTAAATGCTTCATTATTATTTAATCATTCATCGAGAATTTGTTTAATTCAATGGCAGTTGGCATTAGCAATTGCACTAAGTTCATCAATTGCTACTTCATAGTGATAGTTTTTTGCTAGATAATTATTCGCAAATATGCTTAAAGTGCAAACATGCTTATTTTTAAGCATTTCATAATCAGTTGGTGTTAATTCAATAAGAGCATGGGTTTTTAAATCGACTCAACTCTTAAATAATTCGTTATTATCACTAGGACAACAAATAATGAAATAGTCGCTTTTAGTTGCAAGATTATAAAAAGGAATGACTTGTAATTTAATGGCATGAATACTTCATTCATAACATTGTATATGACGCACAATTTCTTCATACACATTGAATTTGCAATCATCATTAATGTTGTTTAAGAAATTAGCAATTAATTTATCAATCTTAAATCATTGATTAATTGAATTACTTAAAACACTAATGCTATTGATGATTTTATTATTAGATAAATTGTCATTTAATAAAGTTAAGTTATAACTAAATAAAAGTTGTTTATCATTACTTAAATTCAAAGTTGGTAATTTAATTTGGTGAAAATAAATCGCATTTTGCTTATTATCATTCGCTAAAAGCACATTTCCATCATTAGTATTAAAGATATATTGGTAATTAGTAAAAATAGCAAAATTAGTTTTTAAGTCACCATAAATTTCATAATCAATCGTACTTAATTTAAGAATGATACTTTCGTTATTAAGTTCTAGTGTTTGATCATTGCTTACACTGTAACCTAAGTTATTATTGCTATCTAAACTAAATCAGTATTGTTTTTTGTTAATGGTTAATTTGACATTTAAGTTAAATGCAAGTAAACTTGCAAATAATTCCGTAATAATTTCGTGGTCACTAATTACTTTACTATTGTCAATAGTTAAAGTAAATAATTTTAGTTCATTGGAAATTAATGCTTGATTGTTAATAATTAAAGTTAATAATTTTTGGTCTTCATCAAAATTTAAGTTAATCCCGGTTTGGTTAATGCTAACTTTAGTTCAATTAACCATTCAACTAATTAAATCGATTAAATTTTTTAATAATTTCTTTTCTTCCATAGTACTTGTCTGAATTATTTTTAAATTATATTTTGCTTTAAAACATGAAGAAGAAAAATATTAGCCGATGTAAATCAATCATTCCAGATAGAAGCAATAAAAAAATAAATGACTTTAGCGAGCCATTTATTTTGTTTTAAAGTTAATTAGTTAAATTATGAAGGCTTCTTTTCTTGCACAACCTTTTTGTTATTTTTAAGTTCATTTTTCATGTCATTACATTTATTAACAAAGTAATTAATTGTTGCTTCAAGTCACTTATTATTAAATTGGTCAGGATTTAAATTACATGTTTGGTAAACAATTTCTTTACCAGCAATTAATAAGTCTGCCATGTTAATTAAATTCTTGCGAACAATAATGGCAATCTTATATTCTTTCCAATAAGTGCCATAAGGATTAGGATAGTCACTAAAAACCGCGAAATATAACCTATTTAATTCTAGTTTCTTTCAGGTTTCTTTTAGTTCGGGATAATCATTAACAAAATTATCAACAAAATTAGCTAAGATTTTTAGATTAGTTCGTTCTTCAAAGTTTAAATTGCGGGCTTCATTTTTGGAAGGAGGATATTGAAAGTTCATGTAGTTTTGCACAAAACTATATAAAGTTGTTACCCCTTCACCTTGTAAATAATCAAAAGCTTTATCTTTGACTTTGACTAAAATCTTACCAGCTTTTTTGGCAATATCTCAAAAGTTGCGGTATTCATAACCTTCATGATAAATTAAGTATTGGTGCGGATTAAATTTATTCATGGCTAAGGTCACAATAATTTGTACACTACTTGCTAATCATTCATAAGATTGAGAATTATTGAAAATAGCTGGAAAGTAAGTGCGTTGTTGGGTTTCGTTTAATTCACTTAACACTGCACTCATAATGTCACCTAATGATTGAAAATCATTTTCGGTGTGATTCAAGTATTTTTGGTGCAAATCAAAATCATAGCCATAAATTAAGTGAATGCTATTTAAATTTTGATTTTGCACTTCGTATTTTTGTTGACGTGCTCCATTTAAATAAATAAATGAAAGGTTATTAGGTTTAGGAACTAATAATTTATTGTTTAAAGTGTTAACAACAGTTTGGTATGATTTTAAGAAACTAAAACTATCTTTAATTTCTTGCAGATCAAGCAAACTAATGGGATGAACTAAAATGGTTGTTCCACTGGTAGTTAAATCATGATCAGCAATTTGTTCATCAAAGTCTTTTAATGGGATTCAATTCGCAGTTGTAACTACTGGTTCTTTACTAATAAAAATGCTGGGAATAGTTTCTTGTAAATCTTGCTTATCTCTTACGATTACTTTAAAAATCCCTTCACTACTAGTAAAAGTAAGACTTACATCATTGAATGAAAATAAACTAATAGCGTTGCGAAGCAATCAATTCGCATATCATTCATCATTATACAAAAAGTTCTTCGCACCAATTACTCCGCGATGAGTAGTAATTTTTAAAGTTTGGTTGTTTTCATCATAACTCAAATCTAAATCATCATATTTGTTGGGAGCATAATTTAATAAAATTGCATAACTAATTAAATCATATAATCCCGCTGGGAGTGATTTATCGATGCTATTAGGATAATTCTTTAAGTTTAAATCAATATATTCCATTGTTATTTAATCCTTTCTCTTCTACTTTGTAAATAAGTAATTAATTATTTACTTTCTTATTTTGTTGTTTAGCTAGTTTTTGTCTTTCTTGTTCTAACTTAGCTTGCTTTTTAGCCATTTTTAATTGAAAGCGTTGTTCTTTTAGTTCTTCTTCTTGCATTAAACGCTTTCTTCGCAACTCATGCTTTTGTGCTTGCTTTAGATCATATAAAAACGTACCCCGTTTTGGACTGGTAGTAACTGGAATATTATTTATTTTGTGGTGAATTGTACTTACTACATCAGTAATGGTCATGATAGTTTTAAATAAAGGTGATTTTCTTCTTCCCATATTTACTCCTTTATGTTATTAATAATTATTGCTAAATATTAATTGCAGTCTTCATGCTTTTTTAAGCACAAAATAACAATCATTAAAGAAAATGTTATATTCATTTAATAATTTAATAATTTTTTTAAGTAGATCTTTACAACTAGCATGAGTTTTCAACGTAATATTCACTTTAACTAATCAAATGGGATAAACGAAATTAAGTTTAATTTTACTAACTTGATTAGAATTAAGACACTTAATAAATTCTAAACCATATTTTTAGGATAAAACATCCAAGTAATACCATCCATTTCACTTCATGGCTTTACTTCATAAAAGTGAGAAAGCAAATGACAAATTAATTGTTTTTTACCAGGACAATTTATTTTATCTTCATCATGATCCAAATCAATTTTCGTTTCATTTTCTTCGATACAAAAATGAAGTTGAGTGTAACTTGCATGATTACCAGTTATTGCGTGGCTATTAATCGATGAATAATCATAGGTTAATAAATTAGTTCAGTTAGTTTGTTCGATTCCATTCATAATTATTGTTTCATCATGATTGATTTTAGCAAAAGCAATGAAAGTTATTGAAGGAAATAAAAATAATGAAGATTTTTTTCTTCATTATTTTCGTGATAATAAAAGTTAAATTTTAAAAAGATTAATTCTTATTAAATTTATTTGCTTTGGAGTTTTCTTCTTTGCAAGCAATGATATAGTTAGCAATGCTATCAAGTCAGATTCGATTGAAGTCATCTCAGGTAATGTCACCAGTAGGAATAAATACAATTTCTGCACATCCTTTTAGTAGAGCTGAAAATTTATAACTTAAAATTCTGCGATCAATGACTCCGGTGTCTTCATTAAATAAATAGAAACTCTTAATGGTTGGCAAATTTTCAACAATCTTAATGTTGTAGTAGTCTAAATCATTCTTTGCTAATTGACTTTGGATTTCTTTGTTAGATTTAACAAAGTATGTTAAGAATGATTGCAATGCTTCTCAATTGGTTCTTTCTTTGGCTGTTAATTGATTAATATTAACAAAATTGGTGTAATTTTGTTCAGCATATTTTAAACCAAATTCGTCAACTCTTTCAATTCCATAGTTGCTAACTTTATCACATTCATCATCATCTTTTACCCAAATGATTTCTTTGTTTGCTTTCTTAGCAAATTCAACAAAATTAGCATTTTCACCATCTCACGTACCAATTAAATATTGATCTGGATTAGTTTTAGCAAAGAATTTAATGATGTAATCACGGATTAACTTGTTGTCTCATTCAATGGATAAGTGGTCATTTAATAAAGTTGTGAAAACAAATTCTTTTTGTTCATCATTAAGTTCTTCATAAATCTTGCGGATGCATTTAAACACATAACGTTCTGGTTCATTATAACGATCACCAATTAATTCTTTATCAAATGCCATTGTGTCAATATCATATGAAAAACTTAGTTGGGATTGGTCTTCGGCAGTTGGTTCAGGTTGTTGACTATAAGTAATATTTTCGCCGTCAACAAAAACATCATTAACATATTGGTTATTAATTAATAAAGTACCATATTGGGTTTCAATTGTTTCTGATCATGGTAACAAGAAAGAAAAATGATATTTTAAATTAGCAACAAATCTAGCATCTACTGGGCTGATGGTAATTTCAGTACCATGATTACTATTTGCAATATCTTCAGCATCAATAAATTTAAGATCAATTCATTGATTTACTCTGGCACCTCGTGGTTCATAAGCAAGAAAGATGGAAGCAATTTTTTCTGTTAGTCCTTCTTTATTGCGAATTACAGGCGTAAAAGTACCAAAATTACTCTTAAAAGTAATATTAATTTGGTTTGCTAATAAACCACTAATTGTAGTTCTTAAACCAGTAGAAAATCAATCTTGACTAGCATCTTCTTTTTGCACAAAGTCACTTAATTTAATGCCTGTTCCTTGGTCTTTAATTCTAAGAGTTGATGTGGCTTCATCATAATCAACGATTAGTTTAGTTGCATATTCTTGATAATGATATTGTCTAATAGCATTATTAATTAAATTACATACACTTTGAATGTGGTCTTTGTAACTTAATAAAACAGGACGTAAATTTAAATCAAAATATTCCATTTTCTTCTCCTTACTTTTATTCATTATCTTTTGCTTGGCATTCATGGTCTGCTTGGCAATTACACTTGTTGCATTTTAAAGTAGCAAAAAAGTTAATGGTGGCGTCTTGTCAAAGATTAGTAAAGTCATAATCATCTAGTCCAAATGAAAAACCACGTCTAACGGCAAGACTAGCACAATTAAATGTTTTACCAGTGTCACTTAGAACACTACGATCAATGATTAATTTTCGCAATTCAATGCTGTAAGTTCCTCAATGTTCAGGTAAGTCATCAACAATTTCAAGTGGGATTTGGTCTAATTCGTAATGACTTAATCATTTTCTTAATTCATCAAAGTGATTAGCAAAGTAAATTAAAAATTCTTTTAGTAATTGAAGATTTTTTTGTTCGCTTGGACTTAAATCTTCATTTGTTAAACCCGGTTTACTATATTTGCTAACAAGTTCTTCTTGCATCACAGCATAAACACTTTTTACATGTGTGCTCAATTTCTTATAAATATCATCAGCAACTGGAACAAGTGTTCTTCCAGTTTCTCTTACTAATTCAATGACATCGATAGCTGGATCATGATCTTCTTCGCAAATTGCGTACTTATCAGGTGCTTGTTTACTTAAAAATTCAACGACAATTCGTTGTACTTCTGGTAAAGTTCATTCGTAACAATTTTCATTGTTTAAAATGATTGGATAAATTTGCTTCTTGTCTTCATCACTAAGATTGTAAAGTACAGTGCAAATTGCTCGTTGATTATATCAATCATCACTATGATCTCCGCGAACTTTATTTAGAAAACTAGAGTTTAGATCATAACTGTATAAAAGTGGAGGATTAACATCTAAAGTGAATTCTTTAGCAATTCCATCAACAAAAATTTTATTTGGTTTATCAGACTTATCAATTAGCAAATAATCACCATTTGCATCAAGTACTTCATCTCAATCTTGGGTAAATGAAAAATGGTATTTTAAAAAAGCAATGATTTCTTCATTAACTGGACAAATAGTGATAATAGTTCCATCATCATTATTTATTGTTTCATTTTCATTAAAATCATTTTTTAATTCAGTTCAATTAGATGGGGAAGTTGATGGTTCTTCAACATTAACGTGTAATGATGGTACAGCGTTTTCAAGGCCTTGTTTTTGAGCAATAAAAGGAGTGAATTTACCAAATTTACTTCTAAATTCTAATTGATAATTATTTTTCATCAATTTAATAATTCCACTTAATAAGACAAGACTATTAGGTTTAATAAAGGTAGTTTGCATAAAATCACTTGCTTTAATTGTCCATGACTTATTGCAAATTTTTAAAGTTTGAATGGCAGAATCATATTTAATGGTGATTTGTTTTTTATTATTAAATGGAGTAGGTTTTACTCATTCATTCTTAATAAGTGCACTAATTGCATCTATGATATCGTATTCATCTGCGTTAGTAAAATAACTTAGGCAAATGTTTAAATCAATATTTTGCATATTTCTTTATTTATTTTGAATGTGAAAAAATCACAATCAAAAATAAATTATGTTTCCTTTCGTTTACTTAATATTTATTTAATTATTGTTTAGTGAAAAGCATTCATACGTTAATGCTTTTAAACTAATTACTAATAATTATGATGGATTATAAAGATTGGAATTTAAAAAGAAAAAGCATCAAAAAGAAGAAATTTAAATGCTAATTAATAAGCATGTGTGAAAAATAATTAATTGGTGGTTAATAATTAGCATCGAGGTAAAACTACGTTTTTACCATACAATAAATTATAATTCACCTTAATTTAAAAATGCTTTTGTCTTAGTTTCAGCAACTTTAAAGCAAGGGGATAGGTAAGCATCAATGTCGCTAAGAAAATTATTTTTTGTCAGATAATTAATTTATTTCTTTGCTTTTAATTTAGTAGTTTTAATGCTTTTTTTATCGTGGTGATTATCATAACAGTTTACTATTTCTTGTGCCATCGTGTCATTTCATAAGTCATCAAATTCACAATCAATAATGCCTTCGGTACCTGCTAGAACTATACCACGTACTTCTTCAAATAATTACCATCACGATAAGGAAGTAAGATCAGTTCGTTGAAGAAGACCAATTCTTTTCCCATTATCATATCAAGAATTAGGAGATGGTAAACCTTCAACAATCTTTAGATTTTTAAGATCATTAAGGTCCATATGATCTTCTTCATATCATTCGTCATCTCCATCATGCATTTCTTCCATTCAATCAATAAAACGTTCAATAAAAGTATCTAAAAATCGCTTGATTACTTGGAAAGTTGCTTTTTCATATTTATTTAAATCATTTGGATCAATAAATTTTAGTTTATCTACATCAATATTATCTTGGCCATATTTTTCTTCAAAATCGTTAAGAGTTGGGATGTTTTTGTCATAATGCAATATTCTGTATTCATCATCATCGCTAATTCAAATAATATGGATGTTAACTTTTTTAGCAAATGCTTCATAGGCAGCTTGTTGGGAATTTTTTTGGCCAATTACGTAGGTTTTAGATTTTAATTTGGTTAAATATTCAATAATGGTGGTTTTAATTAATTGATTATTTCATTCATATGATTGATCATCATTAATTATTTTAGAAAAAACTGCTTCTTTATCGACATCATTTAAATTTTCTAGAATCTTATTAATACATTCATATTCGTCTTGGCTTGGTTCATATTTATTAATAAAGATTGGCAAGTTAAATGCATTTTGATTGCAATCATAAGAAAAAACAAAATGCATCATATTAAGTGGCATGTGATGCTTATCATCATTTTCATTAGAATTATGAATCACAACTTTTTTTCCATTCAAAAAGAAGTTGTTAGTTTGATTGCTTCCAATTAGAACCATTCCATATTTTGTTTGAAGAATCTTAGTTCAGGAATACAAAAATGAGAAATTAGATTTAAGTTCATCAACTATTGAATAATCAACAGGATTTAAGGTGATTACTGTTTTGTTAGATGCTAAAGAACTGGTATTTTCTTTGCTGCTTAACTTTTCATAAGCAATAAAAATACTTGGAATTTGAACACTTGTGATGTCTTTATTGCGAATAATGGGATAAAAAACACCATTGCTACTTTTGAAACTAATCTTGATTTGATTAGCAACTAAAATGCTAATTGCACTAGTTAAATTAGTTTTTATTTCAGTTGTTTGATAATTAAATTGTTGGATAAAAGCAAGCAAATTAATGGCAAACTTATTGTCATTAATCGTAAATACCTTACTATTCTTGCCATAGTCAATGGTTAGATTTTTAAAGTAAGATTGATTGGTTGATTGATTAATTAAGTAAATAATTAAGTCATTAATTGCTTTATCAACTACTTCATTTTTTAAGGTAATTGGACTAATATTTAAGTCAAAATATTCCATTTTTTGTCTTCTTTCTTTAAGGTGGTTTTGATGGTGCCACTTATTATAACTCGATTTTTAAACCTGGGTGTTTTTTTAACAATAAATGAAAAAAGCAGTCATTTTTTTGCTAAGAAAAGAATTAGTGTGGTGCATAATCAATTAGAATTTAATTTCAATTAAGTTTACTTAAAAATTCAATAGTTGCTTTTAATCATGCTGTTTTAAATTGATTTTGATTATTACTTTCTTCAAATTGAGCAATTATTTCACATCCAGCACTTAATGTATTTGCAATTGTTTTTAAATTTAAATAATCAATGATGGCAACATTTCATTCAGTTAATAAAGTTCCAACATGATTAATGTAATCATTAACGACTAGAAATTTAACACCTTCAATTTGCTTGCGTTTACTTCATTGTTTGAGTGGAAAATAGCTAGTAGCAAAATAATTACAGAATTTTTTTAAGAGATTAAGATTATTTTGTTCACTAATGCTTAAATTGCCATTTAAAAAGTTATTAGCATATTTCTTTGCTAAAAAACTATGGGCTCATTTAATGATATTTTGATCAAAGGAACTAAGTTCACTATACACATTGTGGTTTAAGGGAATTAAGGTTTGTTGATTAGCTCTAGCTAATGCAACATAATCACTTGGTGATTCTTTTTCATTATAAAGAATATATTGACTAGGAAAAGCAGTTGTTAAATATTTAGCTACTAACATTTGAATTTCATCATTTTGTCATTCGGCACAGGTTGGATGAGTAATAAAAGTAGAGAATATTTTATTTTTATCAGCATCTTTTAGATTGGCAAGTGCGTGACAAACTAACTTGTACATTCCTTCTTTAGTAGAAATATCAGTTTCTATTTTGTCAATTCTATCAATATCTTCATCAATGATTTCATAATCATAAAGTAGTTTTAATGTTCATTCAAGCATTTCGTTAAAAAGAAGCCTACCTTCAAAGAAAATACCTCCTATTTGGTCAAGGGGAACTAAAACTTTATCTTTACCAGCTAAGAATACTTCTTTGCACGGTTTTAAAAACGAGTAATGAGCTCGTAAATATTCATAAGCATCTTTGTCAACCGGAGAAACAATGATGGTCGTATCATTGTTTTGATTATTAGAAATTAGTTGGTATTCTTTTGTAATTAATTGAAATTCGGTGAAATTACTTAAAGTTAATTGGTAATTGGGATATGAATCATATTGAATAAAAGCATGATTCTTGCTCCCATGAAGTTCTTTTGCTTTAATAATTGGTTTAAAAACTCCATTCTTACTAATAAAAGTTAAGTGATAGTTGTTAGCAACTAAAGTTGCCACAGCTATTTGAAAAGGGACCATCACTATTTCAGGAATGTAATTGTAAAAAGAAAAATCAGATATTTTTAAAGAAAAATTGTGGTGCACAATTTTTAAAATTTGAGCACTGGGATTGTATTGAATGCTAGCCATTTTGACTGCGTGATCAGGAATTACTCACGTAACGTCACTTGTAATTAAAGAACATAAACATTCTTCTGTAGGAGGTAAAACATCAATATGACAAAATTCCAAATTTAAATCATAATTTTTCATGTTGATTATCCTTTCTTTTTTAAGTACTTTTTAACTTTTAAGAAAATTAATTTAATTTTTCATTCTTGTTTTGTTTAATTGTGAAATAAGGAAATTCATGAAAGCACTATATAAAACATCCGTAGATTGGTCATAATTATCAAAACTTGCTAATTCCTCAGCAATTGCATCAAGGATGCTTTCAAATCAATAATGTTTATCAAGGAGGTGATTATCAATTAAGATCAAATTTTGAGCAGCAAAATAAGTAACTGGTTGGCCTTCAAATTTGTCAACTAAAGCTAAATTAAAATTAGTTAAATCATTTGCATTTAAAGCATCTTTAATGGCTGGATAATTAGCAATTATATAATTTAAAAATTTATTCATAAATTCTCAATTTTCTTTTTGGATTGAACTTAACTTGCTAATTGGGTATTGAGTTGGAGCATGCTTTAATAAATAGCGATTGCCAAATTCATTAACACTCATAATTTTGCAATCACTTAGTGCTTGTAATTCGCTAGGTTCTTCTACTCAAATAATTACCTTATTTTCATCATTTGCATAGTTAACAAAATTTTCATCTTCATTTTTTCAAACTCCTACTAAGTATTTATTAGGATTCAATCTTGCATAATATTCAATGACAACTTTTCTGATTAAAGCACTTGATCATTCAGCCGAATCATGATTATTTAATAATTGTTCATAAACCATTGGTTTATCTTCATCACTTAAATGTTCTAAAATGGTGCTAATGCATTTATCTCAATAATCACCAAGACTACCATTAGCAAATAATTCGGGATTAAAAGAAGCTGAATTGCAATCATAAGAAAAAGTAAGTTTGAGTAAACCTTTATGATTAGTTCCATCATTAAAAGTCATATTTTCTCCATCTAAGAAGAAATTATTAATGGTGCCTTGATTAGCAACTAATACCATTCCAAATTCAGTTTTCATGACCTTTTTTCATGATTGCAAAAAGGAGAATCATCATTTTAATTTTGCAACCATTTCATGACTAATGGGATTTAAGGTAATGGCGGTCCCATGCGTTTCATTTTTATTATCACCTACATCTTTTAAATTAACTCACTTGTTATTGCTCGTTGGTGTTTTTTCATAAGCAATAAAGATTGAGGGAATTTGTTCACTAATTCCTTGCTTGTTTTGAACCACTGGTGTAAAAGTACCATAATTACTTTGAATCATGGTGTTAATATGGTGTGCTACAAACATGCTTAATGCATTGCGTAAACCATGCGTCATTCAATCTTGCGTGTTAGCTAAGTGTTCAACAAAGTCACTTAGTTTAATTCCACTCCCATCATCTTTAATTTTTAGTGTGCAAGTATTTTTATTATAATCAACTACCAAATTTTGAAAATATGCTTGGTCTTTATATTGTTCAATCGCATTCTTTACTAATTCAATGATGCTTTTTAAAATTGTGTCATCACTTAATAATACTGGTTTGATGTCTAAATCAAAATATTCCATCTTGTTTGCTCCTTGTTTTAATTACTTTTTATTTTATTTAAATTAAAAATTGCAAGTAAAGGACAGCTACATTAAAGTTGGATTCAGGTAATTATTCTTGGTAATAAGTAAGAATAATTAAGCAAATGCTAATAAAAACAAGCATTAACTAATTTTTTAAGTTGCATGTTTTCTTATTGGATAGAAAAAAATCGCAATTAAAAAAAATTGTGTTAAAAATTTATTAATCATTAAGATACTTGTTTTATTGATTTTGCATTTAGTTTTTTAGTTTCTATAAAGAAACTACGGGACTAAATAATTAAATTGCTTCATTAGTTTAACAAATTCTTATTAATTTACGATTAACTAAATTAGCAATGAAAAGAAAAAACTAGCCATCATTTTGAGAAATAATGCTAGTTCATTTGAAAGATAGATCGGAAACTGGAAGTTTCGAAGGACTTAGTATTATATTATTTTTTGAAAATAATTTTTAAAAATAATGAATTTTTATTTTTAGCAAGAAAGCAAATAAAAAGAAAGAAGATATAAACTAGGACATGAAATTTGGCCAAAAATTGAAATTTAGTGTCATAGTTTACTTAACTTTCAATTAGAAAGTTATTTTTTTGAAGTGTAATTAATTTAATTTAATGATGTTACTAATTATTATTTTTCTTGATTTTCTTGATAATGCTTAAAAACTTCGTTTACTAAAGTATTATCTCAAGCCTTTTTAAATCCACTAAAATCATCATCCATGATTGCATCAAAAACTAAATCTGATACTTGATCAAATAATTCACCCTTGTTATCTGATAAATAACGACGATCAATAATGATGCAGTCATGATCAAAATCATTGAGATTAGTGGGATATTCTTTACTGTCATTAATTTTAATATTCATGGCTGTATTTACATTCAAGTTTGTTGTTTTCTTTTTTGTTTGAATATAATCAGATTCATTTAAGAAGGTGTTTAAGAAACGTAACAGTGTTTGCAAATTTTCTTTTTCTTTATCATTTAAATCATTTGGATCAATGAATTTAAAGGTATTTTCGTTTATTTCTTCTTCGCCATCAATTTTAGCCAAATCAGAGACACTTTTAACTCCTTCGCTGATTAATTTATCATATTCATCTTCATCCTTAATTCAAATTACCTTAATCTTTTTTTGTTTCATATAGTTTTCAAAAGTAGCACTTTTTTCTACTCAAAGAGCAATTACATACTTAGTAGGATTTAACCTAGTAAGGTATTTAATAATGGTATTTCTAATCTTTTCATCCCTTCATTCATACGAACTATCATTATTAATAAATTTTGCATAAATAGTTTCTTTGTCTTCATTATTTAACTGTTGCAAAATTTGGTTAATGTATAAAAAAACATTTTTCAATGCTTCATATGTTTTATTAAATAACATTGGTTCGCGAGGATTTTCATTAAAATCATAAGAAAAAATAAAGTGATTTTTAGAAACATCCTTGTCTTCAAAATGAGTAATGTTCTTACCATTTACATAAAGATTAGTATTAGTTTTACCAATTAAAATGCTACCACGGTTAGTTGTGATTACTTTGGTTCAGTTTTGCAAAAAAGAAAAATCTGGTTTTAAATCAACCATGATTTGCTTCTTAATTGGATTTAAAGTGATTTGCGTGCCATGTTTTTTAAGGGAATTGGTAGTTAATGCTGATGATTCATAAGCAATAAAGATGCATGGAGTTTGTTTTCCATTTACTTCTTTATTACGAAGCACGGGTGTAAAAGTACCAAAATTACTAGTAATTTTAATATTAATTTTATTTGCTAAAAAAATGCTGATAGCATCTCTTAGTCCGCTGGTAATTCCTTTTGCACTGCTATTTAAATGAGCAACAAAATCAACTAATTGAATCCCGACTCCATCATCTTTAATTTGCAACGTACGACTATTGTTATCATAATTAATAATTGAATTTTGAATATATTCTTGGCTGTTACATTGCAAAATTGCATTGCTAATTAAATTACTAATGCTATTGGTAATTGCTTCATTATCCAGTAATACTGGTTTAATGTTTAAATCTAAGTATTCCATTTATTTTTCTCCTGTTGATTTAATAACTTTGTTATCTATTTTACTTGCTAGTTATATTTATCGATATAATAATTTCCTTTAATTTCAATTAAAAGCATTCTTTAAATCTTAGAAAACATGAAAATAATTGATTTCTTATTTTTAAGAGTAAAGTAAATAAAAAAGTAAGAAGTTTTTTTCTTCCTACTTTTATTAGATTAGTTATTTTTATTTGATGACTTTTTTGTTGCATCTTGGTGATCAAATGCAAAACAAATAAAGCTGTCAAGTCAAAGACTACGATATTCTTCCGCATTTATTTCATTTCCAATGGCTTGACAAGTAACATTTCAAGCAGCAGGGAATAATTTGGTAAGATCAGTGATGCTATCTTTATCGATTAGTCCTACTTCTTCATCATAAAGATAAATTCCTCATTTATCTGGTAAGTTTTCAACAATTTTTAACTTAAAACTTTCTTTATTAATTTTCTTTAACGCATTCAATACTTTTTCATTATGGTTAATGAAATAATATAAAAAGTCTTGTAAATTATTTCAATTGGTACTTTCTTTTTCGGTTAAATCTGCTACATCAACATAATGTTGATAGTGATCAAGTACATATTGTTGACCAAAGTTAGCTAACGTATTAATTCCATCATTTTTTAATTCATCAAGTTCATCATTATCAAAGAGTCAAATAATAGTTCTGTTTTCTTTTTTTGCAAACGTGATGAACATTTCATTTTCACTATCAACTACCCCTAATAAATAATCATTTGCGTGATGTTTAGCATAGTATTTAACAATTGTTTTACGAATTAAGGCTTCTTTTCATTCAATACAATCATCATTATTTAAGATTACTTTAAAGATTGTTTCCTTGTCATTATCATCAAGATTTTCGTAAATAGCATTAATGCAAGTAGGAATGAATTGTCAAATTCGATGTTTATTACGTTTAATTAAATCATGATCAAAATAACTAGCATTGGCATCATAAGAAAAGGCTAAGTGGTTTTCATGAGCATCTCCCCGTTCATCAAAATAAGTAAGATTTTCTCCATTTAAGTAAAAATTATTGGCTGCTTCATTAGGTGCTACTAATAAATATCCTACTTTCGTAACCAACTTCTTTGTTCAAGATAATAAGAAACTAAAATAAAACTTTAGATTTTCAACGAATGTAGCATCAATTGGACTGATGATGACTTGGGTTCCTTTTACTACTTGGTTTTCATTTTCAGAATCATTATGATGAGTTTTAAGGCCAAATCATTTTGCTTGTTTAGGTGCTTTTGGTTCGTAACTAAGAAAGATGTCAGTAATATTTTCACTAATACCATCTTTGTTACGAATAATAGGAGTAAAAGTACCTAAGGCACTATTAAACACAATTTTAATCTTATTAGCAAGCAAAGAAGAAATAGCTAATCTTAAACCATTTGCCAAATTATCTTGTTCATCATTAGTTTGTTGCACAAAATCATTTAAGTTGATTCCAACCCCATCATCACTAATTTTTAAAGAATTAGTATTTTTATCATATTGGACAATTAAACTATCAAAGTAACTTTGATTTTGATATTGTCTAATGGCGTTAGTAATTAAATTCCGAATGCCATCATTAACACTTCACGTGTTAATAAAACATGCTTTTAAATTCAAGTCAAAATATTCCATTAATAATTTCCTTCTTTTTATGATCATTCTTTATTTTGATTTTTTAGTTCCTGCTTGGTTGGTGATTGGTTTCAATCTTGCTTTTTAACATGGTAAGAATTTAAGAAGTTGATTGTATTTGCTAATCATGCATTCCGAAAATCTTTATAGCTAATGTCAGTACTGTATCTTCACACTGCATCACAAGCAGTATTAAATAAAGTTGGCAAACTTTTTAAACTACTACGAGCAATTATACATCCACCTAATCTCCAACTATATGTACCTTCATCAAGCGGATAATTTTCATAAATTCCCCATCTTAAATGATTTAATTTATCTTTAAGTAAACTTTGCTTAAACCATTCGTAATGGTTTTTAAAATAATCCATGAATTGTAACAAAGTATTGAAGTTATTTTGTTCATTAAAATCTAAATCATCATTAGCATATTCATTTACTAAATTATCGGACATTCATTTTAAAGCAAATACATAAATCGAATCAATTTCATTCCTTAAGCTTAAAAAAGCATCTTTGTTAAGTTTGATAATGGTTTTATGCTCCTTAACAGCTAATTGCAAATAATCTTGATATGGATAATCATCATTAGCATAAATGACATATTGGTTAGGATTTAATTTATTTAAGTATTTTAAGATTAAAATTTGCACACTGCTAAAGGTTCATTCTTTAGCATGTTCATTATTAAGTAATGTTGGGTAAATTTTCTTTTTATCTTCTTCATCTAATCCATCTAAAATTAAACAAAGAATTTGATTAAGACACTTTTCTGGTGAATCATCATTTGGTTCATCAATTAAAGTAGCATCAAGATCATAACTATATAAAAAAGAGGAAATTTGACAAGTAATTTCATCACGTAAATCTAATCCATTTAAATAAACGGTATTAAGATGATTATTAGAATTAGCAATTAACAAATATCCATTACTTGATTTAATTATTTGCTTTCAATCTTGAAATCAAGATAAGTGATTTTGAATAGTTGTTATTAACTGAAAGGAAACAGGAGCAATGGTAATGATTGTATCAGTTAAGTTAGTGTCACTATCATTAAATAAATTTTTAAGATCAGCATAATCTTTATGTTGCATTTTTGGTTCATAATGTAAATAAAGACATGCCATTGGAAGATCAATTCCTTCTTTTTGCTTTAAATAAGGAATAAAAGTACCAAATTTACTTTTAAATGTTAAATGCTTACCTTGACTAGTTAGAATAGCAGTGGCTTCTAACAATGTAAAATGAAAATTTAAATTATTAGTTTCTTGTTGAATAAAATATTCAACCCGCATATCTCATTGGTGTAAAGTAAACTTTAAAGTTTGGGAATATGGCTCATATTCAATAGTAAGGGCATTATGATTATTTAAGGGTAAGGTGGAAGCGTAATTATTATTAACTAATGACAAAATTGCATCATAAGTAGATTGTTTGGCATAATAAACAGGAAAGATATTTAAATCAAGGTCTTTCATGAGTTGTTTTCCTTTCTTTATTTGCTAATGAAGGTAAATTGTAAATTATTTATATTCATCAAAAATGAATAATAAATTAAGAGTTATTATTTTATTTCTTTTCTAAATATCTCATTTAAATTAAAAATATTACTGCTATAAAAACAGTAATATTTAAGAATTTTTAATGGTGAAATAACACTTGTTTAAGGGGATGTTAAAATACTTTAACATTGCAATAATTTTTTGGACCATGACTTTGGAACGATAAGATCCTTCAATGTAATATCCACTTCTCCCAATTAAAATTGGCTTCATGAAAATATTTGGATTCATGCTAATTTTTACATCAGCTTGACCTAATTTGTTAATAAATGTTTGGCCTAACATACTATCTAAATAATTAAGGGCATCTTTTAATAAATCAGTTGCATTTTTAACTTGTAAATAAGCATGATTATTAATCACAAAATTTGTAATTTCTTTGGCAGGAATATCATAAATTTGAGTTGAATTTAAATAGACTTTATGTAATACTTGTTCCATTGAAATTCCACTGGGTAGTTTCTTAATTTTAGTTGGTGGTTTTTGATGATTAAGTTGCTTCTTGCTTTGATCATTAATAAGATTAAAGTCATATTTATATTCAATAATTGCATCAATTCATAAATCTAAGTATTGTTCGTGATTTAAATTTGGTAATGAGTCTTTTAATTGATTATGATCTAATCTTAATAAATCCCATAATTCCTTAATTGTTACTTTACATAATTTCTTTCAATTGCCTAATTCTTTAATATTGATATAAATTACTTTTTTATATTTATCAAACGTACTTTTAATTAAAGAAATATCAAGTGGAACTTGATTAAAACCAAAGTCTTGTAAAATTTGTCTAATTGCAGGATTTTTAGACAGCACAAATTTTAATAACACTTTGAGGTTTAGGTAATTTAAATCATATGTTTTATTAGCAACTATTCTTGCTTGGATTTGTTTGGTCATGCTTAATTAGTTTACTAGTAATATTCTTTATTTATATTATCCTATATTATTAAAAAAATAAATTACGAGATATTATTAAAGTAAACAAAATTTTTAGTTGATTCGATTGACTATTAAAGTTATATGACATTCTAGTTAAGTTGCGTATATATATATATATCAGTGCTATAATTTATAAATAATAAATATAAATAATAAGGAGTAAATAAATACATGGAAGTATATTTAAAAAAAATTAGCCAAACACCAATTGGTTTTTCTGAAAATGAATTAAAAGAATTTACAAATGGATTGAGCAGTAATGAAACAATTTGTCTCCAATATTTAACTGCTAAAAATCCTACTGGAGTTTCAGTATCGTCTTTTAATCAATCATTCAATAATTATGTTAACGACTTTTTAATGAAAGATGTTAATATTTTATTGATTTATAAGATAAAACTAAATTATTTAATTATTAATGCAATTAAAGCTGAACCTAATCAATATAGTTTTATGCAAGTTAATAGTATAAAAATTGATACAGAAAATCTATCTGAATCAGAAAATGCATTAATCACAAATCCATCAGTTTTAAAAACTGCGTATGCATTATATTTAAGAATTATCCCAAAATCTAAAGATAAAACAAAACAAGATGATAAAGATGATGTAAATGATAAATTTGCATTGGGGACTAGAAGAAATTATGTAAGAGTTTTTGAAGATTTAGACAAGCAAAAAGGAATTTCAATTTTTTCATCATTTAAAAAAGCAAGTACTGCAGAAATAATTGATAATATTTCCTCCTTAATTAACAATAAAAGTGACGAAATTGTGAATAGTATTAATTCAGTATACCATCATGCATTATCAGCTTCTTTGAAGCAATACAAAGTTTTTTTTGATAATTGAATATCAAAAGGCATCTTAGACTTAAATGATATTGACAGTAATGATAGTGATAAGCATGATGATAAATCAAATCAAGATTATCCATTAAATATGATTTTATATGGTGCGCCTGGTACTGGAAAAACTTACAAAACTATTGATTATGCAGTTGCAATTGCTGATAAGCAAAATTTAGACGATACAAAAAGAAAAGACCGAGACGATTTAATGCAAACATATCATGATTTTTGCGTAGAAGGTCGAATTGCTTTTACTACTTTTCACCAAAGTTATACATATGAAGATTTTATTCAAGGATTAAGGCCAGTTATTTCGAATAATAATGAAGCAAGTGCTTCTAATTCATTAAAATTTGAATGGAAAGATGGTATTTTCAAACAAATTGCTGATAGAGCAAGTAATGATGAACATAATAACTACGTAATTATCATCGACGAAATTAATCGAGCAAATATCTCACGAGTTTTAGGTGAATTAATTACTTTATTAGAAGAAGATAAGCGTGGAGAACTATGAACAGTTAGCTTACCTTCAGGAGATAAATTTTATGTTCCAAAAAACTTATATATTGTCGGAACAATGAATACAGCTGATAAATCAATTTCAAATATTGATGTTGCATTAAGAAGAAGATTTAATTTTATCGAAGAACCAGTTGATCTAGAAAAAGTAGATAGTGAAACCTTAAGAAAAGTTTTAGAAAAAATTAATGACCAATTAATTAAGTTACAAAAAAGTACTGATTTATTGATAGGTCAAGCATATTTCATAAATAAAACTATTAATGATTTGCCTAATATTTTGAATGATAAAGTAATTCCATTACTTTATGAATATTTTGACGATGATAATGATGTTAAAAAGAAAGTAAAAGGAATTATTGATGAAGTAGTAAAAATTGATAATCTTGGTTGCAAGGTAGTTGATAATCCTTATGGTCGGATTAAAGTAGAAAAAAATAATTAGCCAAATAAGGATTAATAATGGCTTTAATAAACTTATTTGAAAATACTTATTATCCATATGATGAAATATTATCGTCATCAGATAATAATAGAAGTTTTCTTAATGAACTTGAAAGTTTTTTAAAACTTAATTGAGATTTAAAAAAATGATTTTATAGTGACAATAAAGGGAATGATGAAGCTAAACAGCATTTTATTAATTTTGAATTTAATGGATTTCATATCAATAACTATATTGGGATTATAAAATTTAAAAATATCAAATTCGTTATTTATCCTAAGGTATTCAAAAGGAATAAAGATGATACTAAACCTGACACTGGATTAAATCAATTATTAACAGTTAACTTAAGGGAATGGGTTTCTTATTATCTTAATCTTAAGTATCCTTATCATAAATTTTTAAAAATAACTAGTACAATTGATAATCCTGAAGATATTTTTAAAGAATTATTTATTAGCATTTTTGCAAATTATTTAGTTAATACTCTAAATAAAAATGGTTACTTCAAATACGAAGAAAGAACCAATGATTTGTCTTACATTACTGGAAGATTTGATGTCCAAGATTATTTATGCAATAAATATCCTAATGGAATGTTAACTAAATTTAAATGTACCTATTCTAGTTTTGAATTTGATAATTTATTAAATCAAATTCTTAAATATACATGTAAAAAATTAATTAAAGAAACTAAAGATAATCATAATGAGTTAGCTTTGCATCAAGCTATTACCAAGCTTAGTGAAGTAAGTGATTGCAAATTTCGTTATCAAGATTGTGATAAAGTAAAAATTGACAAAATGCACTCTGACTATCAAATTCTTTTATTAATGTGCAAAATGTTTTTATTAAATTTAAGTCCATCTTACGATAGCGAAGATAGTAAATCTTTTTGTTTTTTATTTCCTTCAGAATTTTTATTCGAAGCTTTTATTAGTGG
The DNA here is from genome assembly GCA_017645255.1 of bacterium. Next base: position 23,043 of record JAGCPI010000001.1, on the reverse strand, counting down.
CTTTATTCAAGAACATTTTAGTAATGATGAATCAAAAATTAAATTACAAAATGGCGAGAAATATCTAATTGATAAAGTTGTATTGAACAATGAAATAATTGGCAATAATATCTTTCATATGTTTCTTGATATTCTTTATGAAAATAAAAAATCTAATAAAAAATATATCTTAGATGCAAAGTATAAATTAATTGATTCATTCATTAGTAAAACAAATGATCAAATAGTTGAAAATATAAAAGTTGACGTTAAGCAACCTGATTTATACCAATTAATTGCATATGCAATTAAATGAAATACTACCAAAGTTTATTTGCTTTATCCTCAATCCTACATGCAAAAAATTGGTGAAAAAACTCTAATTTTGAAATGTGAATGAGGTGACGAAAAAAATATTGAGATTGGTATTGTTAAAGTTCCGTATGTTTTTTTAAACGAAAATGATCTCAAGGAACAAGAATTAAGATTAGTCAAAATAATTAAACATATTTTGAATTAGAAGTTATATACGAAAATAATTGCAGTAAGAAATTTAAAAAACCATCAATTTTTGGATTGGTAATTAAAGTAGCGTTAAACGAATACGTATCCATAGAAAATACAGCATGGATTTTAAACTTTTATGCTGTATTTTTGTTGTAATTGTAAAGTGAGAAAAATATATATTATTACTTAATTAAATCAACTAAAGTTATCTCTTAGTAAGTTACTCAAGTTATATTAGTTAATCAGCTATTAATTGGTTTAATATTTAGATTTCTTAGCATTTTTATAATTTGATTTGTAGCAATAATTATGCATTGTGGTATTAATATAAATAGCAAATTATATTAGTAATTGAAATTTATAAAAATATTTTTTTGAAAGAATAGAAATAATATATAAAAAGAATTTATTTTTTTTAAAACTTAATAATGAAAGTAAAAGAAACATTTGGTATAACTCCAAATACAAGTGTGATGACTATTCTAGGGAGTGCGGGTTATACGTTGGAAACAGCAATAGCTGATATTATTGATAATAGCATATATGCTCAAGCTCATAATATTTATATTGACTTTGAACATAATGGCTCACAAATTGATATCAAAATTATTGATGATGGAAAGGGAATGTCCCTAGAAAAATTAAAAAATGCATGCGTTGTTGGCTATGATTTTGAAGAGAAAAGAGATAGCAAAGATTTAGGAAGATTTTCTACTGGACTGAAATCAGCTTCTAGAGCAGTTGCCAGTCAATTGGTAATTCAATCTATTTTTAATGAATGTAACACAGTTTTCATAGATTTTGAAAATATGAATAAGTATGGTTGAACTGGTAACTTAATTGAAAATGATAAAAAATACATTCCCACTAGTACAGGAACTGCTGTAATTTGAAGAAATATAAAAGAAAATATATTGTCTAAAGACGAAAATTTATTATATGAAAAAATAGATAACGTTAAAAATCATCTAAATCATACTTTTAATGATTACATAAAAAATGGCTTAAATATTTATATTAATCATTTACACAAATTAGAAGGTTGAGATCCTTTTTGCTTACAAATGGGAACTAGGATTACTGAAGAAGCTAATAAAAATTATTTTAATGGAACTATATCTATAAAAACTTATATATTGCCTCTATATAATACCTTAAATCAAGATGAACAAAATTATATGAAAGGTAAAGGATTAAGTGATCAACAAGGTTTTTATATTTACAGGAATAAAAGATTAATTTATGAAGGGGGCTGATTAGGCTTTGCAAATTTAAATATTTCTAACAAGTTCGACTATGCAAGAATAAGAGTAGATATCCCAAGTGAATTGGATAGTGTTTTTTCAACAAATTATATGAAGGATAAAATTAGTATCCCAGAAGATTTAAAAAATTTTTTTATTGATATTGCTAAGAAAGCTAGAACCAATTCATTAAAAAACTATAATTACATGAAATCTCCTACTACATACAAATTAGCAAGAAAGGATAAAATTCATGTTTGAAATGTTAAATTTACTCCTAAAGGATTACTTCTAAATATTAATGAAAGGCATCCTATTATTCAAGAAATATGCAAAAAACTAACTGAAGGTGAGAGAAAAAAATTATTTGACCTCATATCTAAAAATATTCCATTGAGCGAAATAGAAAGAAGTGGCTTATCCTCTAAACAAAATGAATTTGGAAACTTAGAAGAATTCATGGAAGATATGTATAAAGAATTAAAAGATAATGGTTATACGAATGAAGACCTATGTAAGAAAATGGCAAAATGTGAACCATTTTGCTTGAATGAGGAAAATTTATCAATTTTGTTGGATTTTTTAAATAAAAAAGGAGTTTTATAATGGCGTTGATAGATAAGAATTTTATTGAACAATGTGTTGAATTAATAATTCAAAAAATTGATCCATCTAAAATGAATTTTATGGAACAAGTTAATTTTATAAAGGAAAGAATCCCAAAATTTTTGTCATCATTCACTGATGAAAGCATAGATGTTAATGATCCTGATTTAGATGAATTAATTAAAAACAAAGTAGTGATAAAGGAAGACAAGCCATTGATTTTTGAAACGCAAAGTTATAGTCCATGGTTGGACACTAAGAAGTCAGATATTGATTGAAAATTTTACAATAGATATCAAAAATATTTGCTCCAAAGAAAAAAATGGAATTGAGGTGCAATTCAATCTATCAATGAGATTACTGATAACATTTTAAATCATATGAGGGACCCTAAAATCAATAAATCATTTGCTGTAAAGGGTCTAGTAATGGGTGACATCCAATCTGGGAAAACAGCTAATTATGCAGCTTTGATAAATAAAGCAATTGATGCTGGCTATAAACTTATAATAATTTTAGCGGGCATGACAAATGACCTCCGAAGCCAAACTCAAAAAAGAATTGACGAAGAAGTTTTGGGCTATGAAACTAGACCTAATTTATATGATTCAGGTGTATCTAAAGGTTCGGTTATAGGTGTTGGTGAGGTATCGGATGCTAGTAAATCCTATAACATAAATATCATAACTAATTCGAGTGATAGTGGTGATTTAAAGAAGATAGCTGCTGAAAATATGCTTACTCAGTTAAATGATAGCATGCCGCCTTTAATTGCCGTTTTAAAAAAGAATTCTTCAGTTTTAAGATCATTAAATAAAAATTTTTTAGATGGTGATATTCATTCTCGAACAAATGGAAAACTTGACATTCCAGTTCTAATTATTGATGATGAAGTTGACCAAGCTTCAGTCAACACAAAGAATACAAAAGAAATTGAAGAAGCATCTTCAATTAATAGGTTAATCCGACAAACCTTAAAAAAATTAAATAAGTATGCTTATGTCGGATATACAGCAACGCCATTTGCTAATGTCTTCATTAATCCATATGGATTTGAGTCTGAAGACGAAAAGGATATTTTTCCTGAAGATTTTATTATATGCATGCCTAAACCAAATGGCTATTCGGGAGTAAAAGAATATTTCGGTATTACCCCACTCAACGATGATGATGATGCTTTGACACTTGACTTATACAGGCCGATTGATGATTATTATAAGTTATTTGATGATGAAGTTCAAAAGAATCAAAAAGTAAAAGTTGATACCCCCGTCGTAAGAATAAATGACAGTATGCGTGAAGCATTCATGCATTTTATTATCGCTTCCGCAGTTAAGTATTCTAGAGGAATTAAAGAACATAATTCGATGTTAATACATATAGCAAGATTTAAAAATGTTTCTGAATCAATGAGAGAGTTAGTAAGGTCCGAATTGTTGAGAATGCAACAAGAATATCTATACAATCCACAAGAACAACAAAAATATCGAAATTATTGGGAACAACATATAAAAAAAATAAGTGAAAATCGGCTTTCTAGCAATTTTAAAGATAATTGGAATGAAATTGCTAAATATATTGATGATATATTTCAAAAATCTATAAATGGAATAAAAATTATAAATGGCGACTCAAATGATGTTTGTGATTATAGCAAAAATTATGTTGGGCAACATATCATAATTGGTGGTAATAAATTATCGAGAGGTTTAACTTTAGAGGGATTAATTGTTTCATACTATTATAGAAATAGTAGGACATACGACACTTTGCTACAAATGGGAAGGTGATTCGGATATAGAGGTGGATGAATTGACTTATGTCGCATCTATACGGTTAACGATAACGTAAATTCATTTATTAATGCTGGTATTGCCATTGAAAATTTTAAAAATGACATCAGCAATATGAATCATATGAATATGACACCTAGGGAATTTGGATTAAAAATTCAATATAGTCCAACATTAGCACCAACTTCATATTCCAAAATGCACTCAGCAGTGAAACAAAAAATATCATTTTCTGGCAGTTTGCAACAATTGATATCTTTTCAAAAGAACTATATACAACATAATCGAGAAATAACTATTAATTTCCTAAATAAATTAAAGAATCCTGAACAACGAAAAAATCATAATATTGTTTTTAAAAATGTCAAGCCTAATGAAATTATTGAGTACTTGCGATCTTATAAAGAATGTGATGATTTAGTTGGATCCGTTAGTATAAAGAATTGAATAAAGTATATTGAAAAGCATGTAGATAAAAATGAATTAATAAATTGGACAGTAGTGTTGCATTCCAATAGTAAAGGCGATTTAGAAACATTAGATACATTAGGAAAATATTCCATTAACAAAATGCAAAGAACGGATCGTAATTTAGAAGTTAAAGGTAACGAAGAAAATTTCTATTTAAAAGTTTTGACTACACCAAGTGATTTTAAAGAATTTTTTAAGGAAGATTCTCCTTTATATAAAAAAATAAATGAATATAGTCCAGCCAATGAGGAAATCAAAAAAGAATTTACCTCTGAAAACGCATTACTAACAATTTATTCAGTTGATGTGCATAAAAAAGTTTTCAAAGAAACTAAATTTGATGAACTTACAAATAAACCAAAAAACTATTACGAATCAGGAGGCATATTGCCCCACGGTAAGGGAGTTATCGGATTAGGAATATGATTTCCAGAATCTAAGAGTTATAAAGATTCAGCCGTTGATTATTATGTCAATCAAGTTTATTTAAACAAACAAAAAGCTATTGAAGATGAGGAAATTGAAGATGCCCAAGACTAATTATTTTGCAAAATGAATTGAGCTGGATGAAAAAGTTAATCAAAGTATAAGTGAGGGTCGGATCACAATTTTTGTAAAAGGAGATTGTTACAACAATATTTTTATTACAAATGATAAAAAAAATCATCGTTCTTTTATGGTTGAATTCAACAGTGATTCATTAAAGAACTATAAGCCAATTGCTATAAATGGAATAAACACATTTGTTAAAAGTGACAACAAAATTGACTCTACTAAAAAATACTTAGTATTTGAAAACTTAGATGAAAAAATGGAAAATGCATTTATTGCTTTTTCCGTTACTATCATCGGAAATTTGAGAAACTGCGATAGTGACTCAAAAACGTTATTCCAAATTGAACAAATCTTAAAGGATTATAAAGATTTCTTTTCTTTTAAAAAATCTATTGATAAAAAAGATGAACAGGGATTAATAGCAGAATTAGATTATCTAAATAGGCTGATAGATAAATTAAGCGAAAGAGCTGTAATTAATTGAACTGGTCCTGAAAAAAATAAGCACGATTTTACTTTTGAAGACGAAGCTATCGAAATTAAATCAACTTTAAATGAAGAGCAAAGCATCGTTTCTATCTCTAATGAAAATCAATTAGATGCTGGAAAGTTAAGAGAATTAAAGTTAAAATTGTATATTTTTAACGAAAATTCTAACGGTGTGACAGTTGATAATTACATAAATAAAATTTATAATAAACTAAAATCATTTGAATCAAAAAAGATTTTTATTTCAAAAGTTTGTATGTATAAAATCAATCCGCTTGAATATAAAGGCACATATAAATTTAATTTAGAAGCAATTAAATCTTATAACGTAGATGATGATTTTCCAAGAATCAATAAATCCAATATTCCAGCTGAAGCATATGATGTGAAATATAAATTAAACTTGAGTAATGTTAAATTTGAAAAGGAATATTAATTTATGAATGTATCAAATTTATTATTTAAAACAAAGGAAGTTTTAAATAGCAATTCAGATATTAGCGATCCTAATAGTGCTTTTTTATATGCTATGTTTCCATTTATTGAAGTCGTCGATCCCGAATTGCTTACAATTTGCAATGAGTCTTTTCCAATTTATAACATCAAACTAAATGGTTTTTTTATAAATTCTGATGAAAGCTTAATAAACATCTATTCTTCTTATTTTGATGAAAATGCAAATGATGATACAAATTTGCCTGATGATCAACTAAATCAAATGAAAATTGGAATGGAAGATATCATTAAGCAAGTTAAGAAAAATGATTTGTATAAATTAAATGAATCTTCAGTTACGTCAGAATTATGTGATACTATTTCTCGCTATCCTGATTATGAAATAATAATAAATATAGTAACTAATTGTAATGTTTCTAAAAATAGCTTTCAACAAAATTCAAATTATTCCATTGAAGGTACTAACGTTGGTTTTAGAATTTATGACCAAAAAGATTTATTAAGTAAAATTGAAAATCTTGAAGCCAATAACAATACTTTAGATTTACTTAATGAATTTAATGAAGGAACAAATGCGGTGCTTATTTTTTCTAACAGTGACGTTGATGTTTATCTAACGTCTTTTAAGGGAGAATGATTAGCTAAACTATACAGTGAAGATAGTACCACTTTATTATCAGCTAACGTTCGATCATATTTAAAAAGAACTAACAAAGTTAATGCACAAATTATTGACACCGTAAAATACTCGCCTACTGATTTTGTGGCATACAATAATGGAATTTCATCAGTAGCAAGTTCTATTAATGCGACCAAAATTGATGATAATTTTTATGTTATAAATCAAATTACTAATTTTTTAATTGTTAATGGTGGCCAAACAACTGCAACTTTGAATGAATGCAAAAATGATAAATTAAATTTATCTGATATTCTTGTTCCAGTTAAATTGACAGTCATTAAAAATAATAAAAACATTGAAGAATTAATTAATGATATATCTATTTACTCTAATACTCAAACAGCAATAAAAAGATCTGATCCACCTTCAAATTTAAAGTTTTATAAACAATTTGAGGAATTATCTAAAACAACTTTAGCTAAAAAAAGTTTACAAGAATATTATTGTTTTTTTGAAAGAACTAATGGACAATATAATACATTAAAAAGAATAAATTCAAAAAACTCTCATTCATTTTCTTCTTTATATCCTGCGAAAATGAAATTCACAAAATTGCAATTAGCTCAAGCAATTGTTTCTTGAGAACAAATGCCTAATTCAGTTTGCATGGGTCAGGAAAAGAATTTTCAATTTTTCAATTCAAATGTTAAATATTTAAAAGATATTGATGTGAATTATTTTAAGCATAGTTATTCCCTAATTTTACTTTATAGAAAATTAAATCAACTCATCGTCAGCAAAAAATTACCTTATAAATCAAATTTAATTTCATACACAATGGCATTTATATCATTTAAGTATGGTAAACATCTTAATTTTAAAGAGATATGAGATAACCAAGATATACCCACATCAATGAACTACTTTTTAAATGAGGTAGTTGATGATGTTTATAAAAGACTTATTGATTCTCCTCCTTCACAACCTGATATTAGAATGTGAGCTAGAAAAATAGAATGTTGGGAAAATATTAAAAAAATCGATAAAGATTATAACTTTTATTTTCCTAATGAAACTTTTGATTTTCTTCCAAAAAATGATGCAAAATCATATATTGATGTGGAAGACCATTTAAAAAATGCTAGTTTATGAAAAATCTTATCTCATTGAGATGATGAAAAAAATATTCTTAATAAAAAACAAAAAATATTTGCCCAAGCCATTCCCACATTAATTTACAAAGAATTAAATGGAAAGAAAAGAATGACTAAAAAACAAATTGATTATGCGAAAGATATTTTTTTAATGGCTGTAGAAAATGGTTTTAACTACCTAGATGTAAAATAAGGAAATAAAGAAATGTCAACGTTTATATATAATGACATGCTTAGAATTGAAATACCAAATTCAGAAGCTAGTATTAATGCTCAACACAAAGGAATTAAAGATAGAACAGTAGGTGGGTATTATTTAAGTAATGAATATGATAAAGTTTATGAATTTTTAAATCATTTAGAAGGAAATTTTTATATAGATTTCTTAAGAGTGTATATTAATATTACGCCTCTTATTTCTCAACTTGATGAAAAAAAATTAACTAAGATTTTTAAGAATAATATGTTGCCCCAACAAGCAAGCCTTGGCAGTATTAAGCATTTAATTGATCATGGGGATGGCTTATATAAAATCTTACCTCCTACAATTAATGATCAAAAGAAATATATTAAGTTTGCTAACGATCAACTTACTAATGATTTTAAAGATTTATGTTTAGGAAATTTAACCAACATTTTGATTAAAAAAATGGGCTCCGATTCTTTTCTAATCTATGTTGAAGATAATCAAAAGCTTGATGAATATATAAAAACAGGAGAAATAGCTAATTGATTCTAATATTATGATTAGACTTGCAACAGTTTTTAGTGGGATTGGAGCAATTGAGCAAGCTTTACAAAAAAATCACGAAAAATATAAGATTGTTTTTGCGTGTGATAATGGTGAAATAAATCTAAATTTAAATAAAAAAATAGAAGAAGATTTAAATAAATTAAGTTTTAAAAAAAGAAAAATAGAAATAAAGAAACTTTACGAAAATTTAAACAAAAAAAATTACGTAAAAGAATCTTATTTTGCCAACTACGATATTGATGAATCTCGATGGTATGATGATGTAAGATTTATTGATGGTACTATTTATAAAAATAAGGTTGATTTATTTGTTGGAGGGAGCCCCTGTCAAAGTTTTTCTATTATTGGGAAAAGAGGTGGTCTTGAAGATGCCCGTGGGACCTTGTTTTTTGAATATGCTCGCTTAATAAAAGAAATTCAGCCAAAAGTCTTTATATATGAAAACGTTCCAGGAATGTTATTGCATGATCAAGGAAATACTTGAGAAGTCATTAAAAATGTTTTCGCATCATTGGGATATAAGTTTTATTACAAAATATTAAATTCCCTTGACTTTGGCATTCCGCAAAATAGAAGAAGGCTTTTTGTAATAGGGTTTAAAGATAAAAAAGTAAATTTTGAATTTCCAGTTGAAGAAAGAACAAATAAAACATTAAATGAATATTTAGATAAAGAACCCGTTGCAATTAATCATTACCTTGGAAAAAAAGGATTTGAGTTCGTAACAAACCCTAAGTATAAAAATAGGGCACGTATTAATAGGGATATCATGCAAACACAAAAGGCTAATCAGCAATTCAATTGAAACGGTGATTTTGTTTTCGTGCCATATGATGTTGTCAAAAGATATCCAAAAATTTTGCAAAGGGCATATGTTGGTGAATGAGAGGGCAAACAAGGTGTATGCAGGCAACTTACGTATAAAGAATGCATGCGTTTGATGGGCTTTTCTGAATTATATAGAATTGTTGTCCCCAATAGATATGCATATAGACAGGCAGGTAATTCAATTGTAGTTAATATCTTACAAGCTCTTCTAAAACAAATTCAAAAGGTTGTTGATTTAAATGAATAAATTAAGATTAGCAACTGTTTTTAGTGGAATTGGTGCTGTGGAATTTGCACTAAAAAGGTTGAATATAAATTACAAAATTGTTTTTGCTTGTGATAATGGGGAAAGAGAAATTGATTACGATCATAACCTTGAATACCAAAAAATTAAAAAATTATCTTCTATAAAAAAGAAAAAAGAATATGTTGATAATTTGTATTTAGCAAAAACAACAAAGAAAAATTATGTTGAAAAAAGTTATTTAAATAATTTCAATTGTCCCAAAGGCAGATATTTTCAAGATATTTGCTTACTGGATGGAACTGACTTTACTGGGAAAGTAGATTTATTGGTTGGTGGAAGTCCCTGTCAAAGTTTTTCCTCAATAGGATGCCAAAATGGTTTGGATGACCCAAGAGGAAATTTATTTTTTGAATTTACTAGATTGATAAAAGAAATTCAACCAAAAGTTTTTATTTATGAAAATGTAAGAAATTTACTAAATCATAATAAAGGAAGTACTTGAAAAATAGTAAAAAATACTTTTGAAAATCTAGGATATAACTTGCGTTATAAAATATTGAATTCTTCTGATTATGGTATTCCTCAAACAAGAAGACGGCTATTTGTAGTTGGATATAAAAAAAATACTGATTTTGATTTTTCACCTCTTAAGAAAAAACTTATTTATTGCTTAAAAGATTTTGCAATTAATCATTGCAAATTTGGAAATTTTAAATATGACGAAAAAGGGGATTTGGTTGTTTGCAAACAAAAAGGTGAAATAGATAATAAATATGTTTTAACTCCTAAAATTTACAATTACGTAATGAAATCAGGCACTAAAACATGATGCCAAAAACCAAAAATTAATTTAAAAATAGCTCGAACAATTTTAAAAACAATGGGCAATAAGCATCGAGCAGGTGTAGATAATTATCTATCGTTTGATGGGACAAAAAAATTGGGAAGTGTTAGAATGCTTAGTGAACGGGAAGCTCACCGGTTGATGGGATTTACAGATGATTATAAAATTGTTGTATCGATGGCTCAAGCATATAAGCAAGCTGGCAATTCAATTGTGGTAGATGTATTAATGGCCATTATTAGAAATATTTTTGATGCTGGGCTTTTTAATTTATAAGAATTTATGAAAAATTACGCAACTCAAAAAGAACAATAAATCTTTGAAAAAAAAGAATTATTGTTCTATTTTATTTCCAATTGTTTAGTATTGTTAATTAACTAAAAATAAATCATAATATTTAAATTTATCCATAAAATTTATTAATTTGTCTTCATCAACAATGCTTTTTTCCTTTTTGTTACTTTTTAGATTCAAGCACAGTTCGGTTTTCATTTTGAATTATCTTTTTCATTTTTTTCATTCTTCTAGGAATTCTAAATCATATTTAGCCATTCGTTGGTGATTTCCTTGAAGTTGCATGTCCAATTTTCTTCACATTTTTTCACCTTTGATATTTTTTTTTAATTCATACAAATAGGTGCCTGGTTTTGGACTTGATTGTACTTCTTCATTGTTTACTACATTGGCTACAGTACTTACTATACCTAATATTCCATCAAGTAAATTGAAATTTGGTTTTCATCTTCCCGTTTTTTTATTATTCATTAAAAAATTATCTATTGTTTATATATTTTAAATGACATAATCATATAAAAATACAGCATTGAATTTTAAGTTCAGTGCTGTATTTTATTTATTAATAATTGGATAATTTATTTTAGAGTTAAGATGATGATATATTTCTAATAATTTACCATCATTAATATCATTTAAGTTCAATAAATAAGTAATCTTGTTATATGCTTGTTCTAATGCAAGAGTTTCACTTTGTCATCCTGGTCCATCAGTAATTCAAACAAAATGGCAATTACTATTTAATTGATCAATGGATTCATTTAACTTAATGTAATCCCCACATACTTTAGATAGCTTTGATCCTTGCGAATGATAGTAATTAACTTCAACAATAAAAACTTCATTCGTGTTTTTATTGTAAAGTACAAAATCAGGTCTTCGTTCATTAAAATAAGGAATAGAAAAATGAAATAATTTAGCAAATTCTTCTTTAGTTAATTGATAATAAAAATCTTGGTTAATAGTTAATTTATTAGCAAGATAATGGTAAATATATTGTTCCATTTCTTGCCCACTGCGATTCTTTCTACCATTGCTAGATAAGCCTACTAATGCTCCAGTAACATAATCTCAAGTTGATGAAGTTAAATGATGAAGATATAAATCAAAGATGCCAGTTTCTTTCATAAAGAAACATAATTTATCTTCATCAAGATGTTCTAAATCATTAAAATCATATTGGTATATTTCAGATGTTTTTGGATCTATTAAGTTTAAAGATGCATCATTTGTACTTAATTTAACTGCAATTAATAGTGGTAAATATTTTTTAACCCCTCTATATGCTCGCAAGATCTTGCGAAACATTAGCTCAATGCTATTAGGTGCAACATCACATAAGCTATCAAGCATATTTAAACAAATTTTTAATTCATCTTGATCCATTTGTTTATACACTTCAGGAAAGTTAACAAAATATTTAAATGAATAAACATCATCTTGTTTAGTTCGCAAAGTACTAAACCATTTCTTAAAATTTAATTTATTCATGGTTAGTACCTTGCATAATTGGATAATTAGTTACAAATAATTCCGTATGTTCTTTCCGGGAGTTCCCATTGCAACTAATGCTGTGAATAGTGTTCACAAAATTAATGTGAAATGAAGAATATAGTTCTTTTAGTTCTTTATGATCTAAACAAGCGTAGGAATTACTTAATCCAAATTCACATTGATGATTAATTGCATGCAGGAATTTAGCTAGTTTTATTTGGTCCTCTAAATCAAAATTGTTCTTAGTATAACTAGTAAAATTTTTTGTGTTTGATGATGCTAAATAGGGTGGGTCTAAATAAATAAATGGTTTTTGCTTAATTTTGCTAAAAATTTTATTGATTTTTTCATAAGAAGCATGATATATATGGACATGCTTCAATAATTTACTCAAAAGTTTTAAATGTTGCTCATTGCATATTTGCGGATGCAAATATTTGCCAAAGGGAACATTAAATAAGTTTTTTGAGTTAACTCGATATAAACCATTAAAACACGTATGATTTAAAAAGATGAATAAGGCAGCTTTTTTAGTGCAAGAGACTAAATCTTTTGTTGTTAATGAATTAAATTCAGTTTTGAATTTATTAAAAATTGCTTCTTTATCTTCGAATGTAGATGCTAAAGTATATTCAAAATTTAATTCTTGTAAAGAATTAATTAAATCTTTAACGTGATTTTTAATAATCTTGTAACAATTAATTAATTCTTGATTAGTATCAAGAATATAGACATTTGATAATTGATAATGATAAAGTAAATTAAAAACAACTGACCCCCCCCTACAAATGGCTCAATATAGGCCATGTTGTTTTCAAAAAGGGGTTTGGGAAAGTTGGTAAAAAAGTACGGCAGCAATTTATTTTTGCCCCCAGCTCATTTTAAAAATGACTTAATATAAATCATAATGATCTATTATAGATCAACAATAAATGTAATTAAGAAGATCATAAAAAAATATTGCCTTGTGATAAAGCAATATTTTTAAATAAATAATTAAATAGGATTTATTTTAAAGTGAAGAATGATTGGGAAGCAATTTGTTCTAAACTAGTTCCATTCATTAGTAAATTTTTTAGTCATTCATAATAAGTCTTGTTACTCTTTAAGTAGTTGCTTTCATTAAGTTGCGGATTTAATTTCCTAATCGTACTATATTGATTAGTACCTTCTTTAATGACAAGATTAAATAGTTTTACTAATCCTGGATAGATTTGTTGTTCTTTATTCTTATAATCTTTATCATTAAAAATAGCACTGAATTTTTCATTATCAGCAAAGAGTTTTGTTACTTGTTTTGCTGGATCACTAATTTCACTTAAATAGGATCTTAATTCATTAAGATTAATGCTTTGATTATGAATTCTACTTAATAAAGCAATAAAGGCAATTGCAATGGTTCGAGCATTATTAGCATAAACCATTTCTTGTTGACTAAAACCATTGCCTGGATCATTTAATAATTGATCATAAACATATTGAACGTAAAGCAAATCTCTTAAAATATGAGCATGTCTTGCTAATGAATTTTTATCATGCGTTGGGAACATAAAATTATAAAATTTTTCATCAAAAATCTTGGCGTTAGAGTTTCGGCTAAAACCTGGTAATTGCAAAATGCCTGCCATCATTAATTTACCTGCTTCAATTAATTTGACAATTTCATAAATATGTAATGATTTACTGTTAAGTTTTACTTTAGGACCACGTTTCATTAAATACAAGATATCATACTTAGCTAAATCCTTTTGGAATTCAATTTGTTCATTACTATTAGCTTTTAGATCTTCTTCTTTAATTGGTTTTTGTTCATTAGCAGCTTTTGCTATTTCTAATACAAATTGATTTTGTTCTTGTTCACTATCACCTTGCATTTTAATGATTTTGCATGGTAAATAAAAATCAGGAGTTGCAACATCAAAAGTGAATTTATTTCCAATTAAGTAGGTAGTTTGTCCACCATTAACAATCGAGAAATCAGTTAGTTCAACTTTATTCGATAATACTTTATAGTTTCTACATACAATGGTTAAACCATTATTTTTATATCAAAATTGATTTGGATGATTAACAATCGAATCTTTGATATCATTATCAATTTTCTTAAGTTTGACATAAAACCGTAAGTTAGCACCAAATAATTGATTAGGATTTTCTTTATAATCTCATCATAAATTGTGCAGTGATTTAGCGGACAAACTAACTATTAGAGCGTTGTTATTAAATTCAAGCACTTTATTTGAATAAATTCCTAGTTCTTCAAAACTAACATAGGGACGTTCACGATTAAAATTTTGCATTTCAAGAGAAAGGTCAGGGACTAATTTAATATTTAATGCATATGCATCAGAGTTTTTAGTTAATTCTTCAAATTTTGCTTGAAGAATTTGCAAATTAATTTCGCGTTTATTATTTGATGTTTTTGGATAAAACAATACAAATCTAGTTAATCCATTTTCACTTGGTTCAGGGATGATTGCTAATTTAGTTGCTAAATTAGCACTGATATTGCTTTGCTTATTTTTAATTGTTCCTTTTTCAAAGTCAATTATTGTTTTACTTTCATTATATGCGTCTCACATTTTCGTAAGATCAGCAATGATTTCGTCTTGAGTACAATTAGTATTTGAATTAACTTTAAGCAATACCACATCTTCATTATCATCATCAATTGTTTTTAAGATTGCATTAATTGGATCAGTTTCAATTAATTCATAATGATCATTAAAAATTAAATTGCGATTAATGTCATTAATGTTTTGGATTTCATTTAAATCAAGTTGATTAAAATACTTATTTTTAATCATAAAGAATAGAAAAGTATATGGGTCGTTTTTATCCTTAAAATAAGGTGTACGATCCTTAAAATCTTCTATCATTTTTTCAATGATAGAAGCATTATTATTTTTATTCATAATTACTCCTTATTTATAAATTGAATGTTTAATAAAAGATCAATGTTTATAATTTTACTAAATATGATCGATTGTGATCAACTTTTAGTATTTGAGAATAATAGTTATTATTTTTATTGGAATTATCAATTATAACTAATTGATAAAAAATATTTAAGTAGAAGGGGGGCCAATCTTAAATTACATTTTCATTTTTAAAAATGATTTATTCTTTTTCTTTTTCAAATAAATCTTGGGGTTGGCAATCGAAGAAATTAGCAAGTTTATTTAAAACTGTATGACATACTTTTTGATTAGTTTCTAATCTAATTAAAGTAGCAGATCTTATCCTTAATAATTTAATTAGTTCTTCCTTGCTAATTCCTTTTGTATTTAACTTGGCTCAAAGCTTATTGTAACTAATAGTCATAATCTTCCTTATTAATGCAAAAATTAATAATTTTGTCTTTTGTTATAGATTATAAAGGGATTGTTAAGAAAATATTACATAATTTATTTATTTAAATAAATAATTAAAATAATTAGTTGAATAGTAAATATTTGTATTTAATAATATTTGTTGCGTAATTAAAGAATATTTATTTATAATTACAAATAACAAATATTAATAATATGGTAAGTTATAATAAATTGTGAAAATTGCTAATTGATAAACATCTAACAAAAACTCAGTTAATGAAATTAGCAAAAATTAGTACTACATCTTTAGCAAAATTAACTAAAGGGCAAAATATTCAAACTGATGTATTATGTAAAATTTGTAATGTTTTACGGTGTGATTTTGCTGACATTATGCAATATATTCCATATTAATGAAGGATAAATGAGAATGTTAAGTATTGAACCAAGTAAAAAACAACAAGCAATTATTGATCAATTAGTTAATGGAACAAATGTAATTGCTACTGCCGTAGCAGGATGTGGTAAGAGTAGTGTAGTTTACTTTTTAGCACAACAAACTAAAAAGAAAATTTTACTAATTACCTATAACCGAGTGTTATCAGATACTAGTAAAGAAAAGATTCACCAATATCAATTAGAAGAATACATTAGTTCTTATACCATTCATGGTTATGCATCGCATATTGCTAAAATTAATCATTTAGCAAATCCTACCATTAATGATGAAACCACGTTTGAAAAATTCTTACTATCTTCCTGAAAGATTAAAGAACACTATGACTTTATTGTCTTTGACGAAGTTCAAGATGCTACATGTCAATACATGGTGTTTTTTAAGAAAATTTGGCAATTGTTAAATTATCCAACTTTTTTAGTATTAGGTGATCCAAGGCAAACCATTTACATGAATAAAGGAGCATCAAGTAACTTCTTAAAACAATTTGATTATTTTTTTGCTACTGCTAATCATCCCATTAAAGTGCATTTTATGCAATTAGATGAATCATTTCGCGTTCCAACTAACATTTGTAATTGCTTAAATGAATGTTTTATTAAAGATGATTACATTCATGGAAAAAATGATGGGGGCATTATTAAAGTGCACATTTGTGATGGCAATGGTAAGCAAGTCAAATTTATAAGTGTTTGCATGGTAGTAGAACGATTTATTAAAGAAATGATGGCACGTTATCATGCTTCTTTAAATGATTTTTACATTTTGTGTTTTAGCATTAAGCAAAGAAAGGTAAGCACGTTAGCTAACTATTTAAATAACCACGGTTTGTTTACTTATTTACCCAATAATGATGATCATAAAGTAGACAAAGAAGAATGTAGTAACCGGATTGTATTTTCAACTGTTCACCAAGCCAAAGGATGTGAAAAACCATATGTTATCTTGCCTTTTTTTGATGTTGAATCATATGCTAACTTTTTGGGCAGTGATGAAGAATATCAAGCATTTAGCATGCAAATTCCCAATTTGCATTATGTAGCATTAACTAGAGCAAGTAAAGAATTACTCGTAGTGTTATATAATGGTGAAATTGGAGAATTTTACGTGAATAATCATCCTGCATTAGAAGGCAGTAATAACTTATTACCATATGTTAATTATGCCCAATTAGATCCTGATTTAGAATATGAAAATTTATATAAATGACACGAATCAATCCCCTTACGCTTATTAGTAGTAGAACCAAGTGAATGCATTAAGTTTGTTAATGATGACATGGTGAAAAGAATTGATTATGCAATTGGTAAGTTACCTGATTATCACGAAAATCCCGTGTTATATAACTTAGAAAATTTAAAACATGAATTAACTAATAATAACATGATCTTTAAGCAAGAATTAGATGTTTTAAATGCTTTTTATTTATTAATGGAATATACTAAAACCCAAAATTACCAATATTTTAAAAAAAGTTTAGAAGAATTTTATAGTCAATTAAATCTTTGAAGTACGATTGATGTAAATAAATGAGCAAGTAAAGATTTAATTATTAAGAACTATAAGTTATGAAATGAACAATTTACCAATAGTCATCAAAGCATCTTAGATTGGTATGAACATGCTAGGGTGAAAGATAAATTACATTTTTGAAATTTAGTAATTTCTTTATCACAAGAAATTAATGGGAATTTATTATTGGAAGATTACAGTTGGTTAGATCAATTTGATCAATATGATAAGATTAACGCATTATTTAAGCAATTTAATATCCATACATATGCATATGAACAACCATTAATGTTAGAACTGGGAATGGTTGATAATCAATATACGGTGCACGTAGCATACAGTGATTTAATTAATGAACGCTATATTGATAATTCATTATTTGATAATGATTTGTTTAGGCAATGAAAAATCTTTTATAAAGGCCGGGTGGATTTAATTAATAAAAATACGTTGTTTGAATTAAAGTGTACAACTACTTTAGATACTCAACACAAAGCACAAACCATGATGTATTTATTTGCCATTAATTTATTACAAAAACATTTTGATTGAAGTTTTGATTGATTAAAGTTAACGTATGAACAATATGAAAAAATCAGTGCTACCTTAGTGAAGAATGCTAGAGTTAAAGCAATTTTTCAAATGTTTAGCAGGTATTTACACCAAGTTAATACTAAACTAAGTGAAAATAATTTTGCCCAATTAAAAATTGAATTTTGAGAACACTTACAATTATGAGAACCATTATTATGCTTTAAGTGTGAAAATGCTGTTTTATTAGATTATGAAAATGGGCAATCAATTACGTTTAGTAATGATGAAAATGCGATTAATAAAATTGCCCAATTAATCTTATTAGCTAAAATGCAAACCAATAACATGGAAAAAACTTTTGATGAATGCTGAAGGGAATTTAAAAGTCAATGAGTTAAATATTTTGGCCAAGTGGAATAAGGAATTAGAATTCCTTGGGAGAACATAAAAAATTGGATGTTTCCCCTAAAATCAATATTAATGACAACTAAAATGGTTGTCATTTTTTTATAATTGTTTATAAACTCAACAACGGAGAAAAGTTATGAAAAATTTTAAAAAACAGGATTAACTTATTCCCAATAAAAAAAGATGACTTTTGCAAGTCATCAATTAATAATTAAAACTAAATTTATTGGGTATTCATGCTATTTAAAACGTAGTTGTTATTTTTCATACTGTTGGCTGGACTAGCTGCTCAATTAATAATGTCAGCAAGATCAGCTGCATATGAATATCGATAAATGTTTTGGTACATACCAGGTAAAATATCGAAGTCTCTACCTAAGTTTAATAGTGCTTGATATTCACACCCTTTGAAGTAAGAGAAGTAATTATCATATTCGTAATTATGATAAGTTAAGGTTCCATAATTATCATAATATTGACCAGTTCCTACTTCTGGTCATTCCACAACTTCAACCGCCATATCAGATCTTTCGACATTAAATTGTGATTCAACATCCCCAAATGGTAAAGCTCAGTTCCAAGTTGGGTCTAAAGTAATTCATTCTTGTAAACTTGGCATTCATACTTGGGTTCATTCATGATCTAAGTCACTAACCATGTTATTTTCTACCTGGTTCACATTAATGCTATCAACACTACCATATACTTGCCGAGAAACAAATCCATCAATTTTTAATAATGCCCCAAATACATCCGAAATATTGGCACACACTCCTTCTAGATGTTCAAAATATCCACGCACTGTTTGGTAATAAGCTCACGTAGTACCATAAGTAATGTTGTTGTAAGTTCAGTTAAAAATTGCCATTACTTCATTGACTGGATTAGGATAAGTAGCAGCAATTTGTTTTGCTACTTCAACCATGTATTGATTTGGATTATACCAATTTTCGCTGAACAAATCAGTGGTGAACATATCCCCATAAGAACATGCCAATCACCCATAAGTAGCTTTTCACAGACTGGAGTTAGCACCATAAAAATTGTATTCATTAACTGCTCCTAAATAACCATTGTGGATACTTTGGTTCGTAGTACAAGTAATACCAGTATTATTGACAATAAATGATGATTGGTTAACTCCATTAATCTTACTTGATCCATATGGTACTACTTGTCCATTATTAAAAATATTACTAAATGAATAATCATCACCTAAAAAAGTATAAGTATAACCATTTTCATAAGGCAAGGAATTTAAATAAGCATAAAGTTGTGAAACATCTTCTCCATTAGTATAATTAAATGGTTTATTTCAAATAATAGTTCCAGTTTGATTTTTAATGGTAATAGTTAAACTTCCACTACTATCAAAAGTAGCTGAACTTGCTAAACTATCAGTACTATAATAACCATCATTGGTTGCATATGCTGGCCAAGTAGTGTTAATACTTACAACTTGGACATGGTTAGTAAAACCATCAAACATCATTTGCGTACTAATACCATCAAGTTGTAATTGTAGGAAACTTTCCTTTGGATTAAAACCTTGTAAGTGGGTTGTGTAAGGAGCAGGATAAACTACGTTAGTATTATTATTAGTTGCACTTAGTGCTGAAATAGTAATATTATCAGTTGCAGTTAAGTTTTCTTGAATCTTTAATGATGCATTAATATTACCATTATTATCACTATTAAAAGTACCTACTTTACTACCACCATAATAAACTCCGTATTGCATGTTTGGCAAACTAGTACCAACTAAGTTTAATAAACCAGTTGTTGGATTATAAGAAACATTACTTAAATTAGTAGTACTACTAGTTGGATAAATCCCGGTTGGTTTAATGACAAAGTTTGATTGTAATCCATGCACTTCAGTTCATGCATCATATAAATCAATGTACCTATTTAAAGTGATATTTAAAAGAGAATAATTTGATAATAGTGAGGAATTAAAGTTAGAGGCAATATATGCTCACGCATCTGATTGCGTATTATTAACTTGATAACTAAAAATATCGCCAATTTGGTAAGGAAAACTTGTTTGTGGTACACTTTGGTCACTCGCATTTAATTGTCAATCAAAAATATATTTCCCTGAATATGGATCATATAAGGAAATATCCAACGTGGTTGATACTCCATTTCCAAATAAATAATTATTACCAGTAAAGACATTAAAGGTATGATTAGTTGGATCAAAGTAAAAGACTCACCCAATTTCTTCTGATTCATTTTGGGTATATAAACAAAAATCACTTAAGTTTCCATTAAAACTAGTACTTAAATTAACGTTGATGTTTTTAGCATAATCCATGTCGGGAGTTTGTTGAGCAACATCACTAGCATTATCTCTTCCTCAACTACCAGTACTAGTAGTTCATTGCGAGTTGCTAGTTGGATCATTTGTGATGTTATAAGAAACAATTACTCACGCATTTTGGTCAGGTTGAAATTCATAAACTGCACTACTTTGAATCACAAATTGAATTCCATTTACTAATTTGCTTAAGTTATTCTTATTGCCAAATGGACAAGTCAATCAATTCTTACTTCAAGAAGTATTATTTGGCATATAAACTGCATAGGCATGAGGAAATTGGTTACTAATAAATGCTTCATTACCAATTGATTGCAAGTTATTTGGTAAAGTTAAACTAGATAAACTATTATTAGCAAATGCTAATGCTCCAATGGTTTGCAAATCACTGTTAAAAGTAACACTAGTTAAATTTTGACCATAAAATGCTCCGGCTGCGATTGCAGTAACAGCATAGAATGTTTCATTAGTGATAATGACGTTAGGAATAATTAGGTCATTACTTACTTTTTGGGCAAAGCCTAATAAAGTAACAGTGTTAACATTATTGTTATTAATGCTAAATAGTAAAACATTACCATTAGCACACTTGTAAGTAAAAGTATTATTAGTACTTACCAAGGTGGAAGTATCAGTAGTGTTATATGGTAACTTATTACTGTTGCTTATATTGCTGAAAATGCTTTGATTTTGATTTGGATTAGTACTTGCAGAATTAACAGTAGTTGGTGCATTAGAATTAGGAGCAACTGTAGGAACTGGTAAACTTGCTCCAACAGGATTGTTAATACTGCTAGTGCTTGCACTTGCATTGTTAGTTTGACTAGTTAAAGTATTATTAGCATTTTGGCTAATAGATGTTGCTGAACTAGCATTACTACTAGTTGCTTGAGTACTTACATTAGCATTATTAAATATCAAACCACAACTAACTGCAATTAAACTACTAATCCCTAATCATGCTAATAAACCAAGCATGATTTTCTTTGATTTTTTCATCTCTTTCCTCACTAAATGTTAGTATTTTATCACATCTAAAAGATTGATTGTTATATATAACTTTTTTGGGAGACATACACAATTTTTTATGTCTTTCGGAATATTATGTTAATCACCCTTTACCACTTGTATCATTAATTACTAAGCCAGTAAGTAATGACAGCAAAGAAGTTAATTAAAATGAATGATAACAAACTGATTATTTCCTTACCTTTTTGGTATCTTTTAAATCAAATAAAATATGAATATTAATGATATTAAGTTAAAGATGCGTTATTTTGTAGCTAAACAAGAAGCATTAAAAGAAATTAATTATGATGTAAAAATTTACATTCTTAATCATAATTATTATCAATATACTAGTAAGTATCATCTAAGTGCAGCCCAATGATTAACTAGAAAAATCATTTTTAATTGCTTGTGCATTCTGATTGGTTTAATTGGGTGTGTTTTATTAGCAGTGGCAATTGCTTTGTCATGTTTAATGGTCAATAATTTTAATTATTTTGGTGGTTCGATTGCTTGTTATATCATTGGAATTTTGTTAATTGGAACTGGATGATTAACGCTTGCTTTTAAACCATTAATGGATGCTCAAAAAGTTGTCACCACCTTTAAGAATTTACTAGTTATCAAATCAATTAGTCCTGATTTAAATACTTATCCATTGCTAATGCAAAAATTTTTAGCTACTTATGGGAAATTAAACATTAATAATCAAGCATGGTATGATGTTCCGATTAGTTTAACTTGAGAACTTTATTTAATAATTGATTTTTATCACCAATTAAATACTAATTATTTAAATTCTAGTTCCCAACCTTTGGTAGAAAAAAATAAAAGTAAATAGGTTAAATATTCCTGCTTACTTTTAATGTTGCTTTAATTATGTAAATAAAAAAGCAAGGGATTATTGTTGATCACCTTGCCCTAAAGTGAAATTTCAAGTGCAACGACTCTAAAAGGAGTTATTGCACTTTTTTTATACAAAAAAAGTGGTAAAGTTAATTAATCATGAAATACGCACATTTAAGTCAAAGTGAAAGAGATTTAATTCAACATTTCTTCAATGAAGAAAATCTATCAATCAGTGAAATTGCTAAAAAAATAAATCGCAATAAATCAACAATTTCTCGGGAATTAAAAAGAAATACTTTTG
>JAGCPI010000013.1 GCA_017645255.1 bacterium | reverse complement strand
TTGGTTATTCGCAATAACTTTCTTTCAAAGACTTTTTTCAACAAAAAGACCTTTTGAATTACTTCGTGACATCTATTTTCTCCTCTTTGCAATTAATGCAGAAGATGCTTTCTTTGGATTGCGGGTCTTTACTCCCATGGTACGTTTACCTCATGGAGTACGTGGTGCATCTTTACCAATTGGTTGTCTACCTTCACCACCACCGTGAGGGTGATCGTTAGGGTTCATTGCAGATCCACGAACATGAGGTCTAATTCCATATCACCGACTAACACCAGCTTTTCCAAATACCACTAGGTTATGATCTTCGTTTGAAACAAAACCAATGGTTGCTTTACATTCAGGATCAAATTTTCTTGTTTCTCCACTTGGTAACTTGATTAAAACGTGTTTGTTTTCATCATCCATACCAAGAATTTGAGCAGCTAAACCAGCTGATCTAACTAGTTGGGCTCCTTTACCTGGGAAATATTCCAAGTTGTGCACAAAAGTACCAACGGGAATGTTCTTTAATTGGGTGCAGTTTCCAACTTTAATATCAACATTATTACCAGAAACTATCTTGTCCCCAACTTTCAAATCTTTTGGTGCAATGATGTACCGCTTTGTTCCATCATTGTAGCAAACAAGGGAAATGAAGCAACTGCGGTTTGGATCGTATTCAATCGTTTTAACGGTTGCAGGAACGTTGTCCTTTTCCCGTTTAAAGTCAATAATCCGGTATAAACGATGTACTCCATCACCACGGTGTCGACTAGTCATCCGACCTTGGTTGTTGCGGCCAGCGGTTTGGTGTAAGTTTTCAACCAATGAACGTTCAGGTAAAACGTTTGGTGTTAGCATTTGTTTATAGTCAATTAAAATGCGAACTCGTTTACCGCTACTGCGATATTTAATTTTCTTAATTGCCATTTACATTCACCATTCCTTATTTCTTTGTTTCCTTGTCATCTGAAGAAGTACCTTCGGAAACAACCCGTTTTGAAGAAGTCATGGTTGAACCAGATTCTTTCTTTTCGGATTTCTTTTCGTTCTTTAGTTCTTCATCATCCATGGCTAAACTAATACCTTTCTTTAAGGTAATAATTGCAATTTTCTTTTCCTTAGAATAACCTGGGTGTCTGGTTCCAGTGCGAATTAATGCAGGTTTACGACGAATAATGTTAATTGCTTCTGGTTCAGTCATATAAATGGAAATAAATGCACTGCGAATTTGGGCTTTATTGGCATGTAATTGCACAATAAAGTAGTATTTTTTCTTATCACCAAACTTAAATGATTCAGTTTTTTCAGTAAAGATTGGTTTTAAGATAACGTTTGTGATTGTGTTTGCCATTATTTAAGTACTCCTGCAATTTTATCGAATGCATCAATTTGGATTAGAATTTGATCATTTGCTAATAAATCACGAACTGAAACTTTATCTCACGTCTTAGTAGTTAAATTGTGAATGTTTCTTGCGGATAATAAGAAGTTAATGTTGCCTTCTTCACTACTTAATACTAATAAGAAGTTTCTTGCATTTTCATTAATCTTCGTTAGGAATTCTTGCACTTTACGAGTGGAAATTCCTTTTAGATCAATGTCATTAACTAAGCCAACAACCTTGTCTTCGTTAATGCGTTTTGTGTAAGCACTCTTTAATGCAATCCGGTGCACTTTGCGGTTTAAATCAATGTGATAATTTTGATTTGGTTTTGGTCCAAATGCAACACCACCACCGACGTAATGTGGGTTCCGAATTGAACCTTGCCGGGCATTACCAGTGTGTTTTTGTTTGTAAGGTTTTTTACCCCCACCACGAACTTCACCCTTTGTTAAGGTGCTGTGGGTGCCTTGGCGTCTTCCTGCTCCTTCGGCAACGACATCTAAAAACATGTCATGGTTGTGAATCTTTTCAACAAATAAAGCTGGATTGATTGTATAGGTATCAACTTCGTCTCCAGCATTGTTGAATACTTTAATTTGTTTTGCCATTTACTTCACCTCAACCTATTTCTTTTCTGCTTCAACTTGGGCTTGCTTTTGTGCTACCTTGTCAGGCTTTGCTTCAGCTTCCTTAGTTTCAACTGCAGTTTCATGGCTTTCGTTCTTTAGTTCCTTTTCATCAACTGTGTGCTTGTTTGGATCACTAGCAACAAAGTCTTTGTGCGTGAACTTTGGTTTAACTGCACTGCAAATCTTTACAACAGATTTACTTGGGCCAGGAATTGCACCTTTTACCAAAATAATGTTTTGTTCAGGATCAATTCCAATGATTTGCAAGTTGTTAATGGTAACAGTTTCATGTCCGTACCGACCTGCCATCTTCTTACCCTTGGTAACGCGTTGGGCTTGACTACCCCCACGACCCATGGCAATAGAACCAGCATAACGGTGTGGATATCCTGCACCGTGTCCTAATGGACCGATTTTAAAGTTTCATAACTTAATGGCACCAGTGTATCCACGTCCTTTGGTTGTACCTTGAACGTCAACGATATCACCAACATTAAAGATATCAAACTTAATTAAATCAAATTTTTTGAATCCAGTTACATCCCGTAATTCCTTCACGGTTTGTTTGAAATGGTATGTACCTGATTCATCCTTAAACATTTCTTTTTGCGGACGATTGATATGTTTTTCGGTAGTGTCGATGATTCCAACTACTGTTGCATCATAACCATCTTTGTCCTTGGTTTTAACTCCAAGTACAAGGTTTGGTTCAATGTAGATGGCAGTTGCAGGAACATATTCACCTTTTTGGTCAAAAACCCGGGTCATACCCACTTTTCGACCGAGAATTGCTTTAGTTGACATTTATTCCTTCCTCCTGCTTAATGTTTAGTTTGTTGATTAGGGTTGCTAATCCGCACAGCAACTCCTGAAGGTAGGTTAATCTTACTTAACTTTTGAATAATGTTGTGATTAACACCTTTTATCACGATTAAGCGATAATGGGTAATCCGTTCAAATTGTTCCCGTGATTGCTTGTTGATGTGGGGTGAACGAATCACCGTAAAAATTTCCCGTTTGGTTGGAAGTGGAATAGGACCACCATACGTTGTGTTACTACTCCGTAAAATTTCAACGAGTTTCTTAACTTCATTGTCAAGAAGGGTTGCATCATAGGAGAACAACTTAATTCTTAATTCTTGTTGACTCATAATATCCTTTCTAACTCAAGGGTTGTAAATTAAATTCACAACTCGCCCCGGTGTGTTAAAAAACACCGGTTAGCATATATATACATAATTATATAAAAATTAGTTTATTTTTTGCATATATATCATCCAAAAAACATTGATTATTAAAAATTCGATAACTAACAATATTTTTTTACCAAATTTAACTTAATTTTTATATAAAATTTAGGAAGGTAATTTACTATGAACCACAAGGATACTTACAGCGTTTATAATCATAAACAAATTCAAAAGATTACGAAACAATATAAGAACTTAAAATCCAGTGTCTTTAATAGTGATGAAGAACGAGATGCAGCTTACTTAAAGATTATTAGTTTGATTTATAAGCAAGTTAAAGACGATATTCGGGTAATGAATCCACCGTTAGTAAGTAAGATTAACCAACGGATTAAAGCATTATTGGCCGAAATAGATAACATCGAAATTGCTTTTTTGCAAAACCAAGAAAGCAATAACGAACAAACTAAATTTGATAAAAACCAAAAAGTAAAAGATCTTAATTTAAAAATTGAAGGTCTTAAAAATTTGAAATTGGTTTATCGCAAAGAACTATTTTACTATGAAATTAAAAAGGTGGTATTAGCAAGGTTTTTATATGCCACCAACGTCGAAAAAGACGATGTTTTTAATGAAGTACTAGATAAGTTAATTCAAGATCGGATTAACTATGTTCACAGTGCTTTTGCAATTTATGATAATGAAAATAAAGAAATTAGGGATCTGGAAACTGATGTTTCGCACCCTAATTTCTTTAATTTAAATAAGATAAAAATTGATTAATAATTTGTTTTTTAGCCTTCATTTTGCCTAACAAATTTAGGTTGGTATTGAGGAATAAAACTAACTATTTGCAAAACTAAATAGTTCATTAAAATGATAAGAAAATAAAGAAATTAGGATTTAAAAAACTGTTGTTTTTGGTCCTAATTTCTTTAATTTAACTAGTATTAAATTAATCAATTATTGTTTTTTAGTGGTATCAATTCTTGGGAACAAAATTGGTAAATCATTTAATGTTTTACCCCCACATTCGTGGAAGTTATTGATATTTGCTGGGGTAATGGAATCAATATCAATGCCATATCCTTGTAAAATAATGCGACTACTCTTAGTTAGAACTGGTGATAGATAGTAGAAGGTAGTGCGCACAATGTTAACCAATAAGGAAATTAATTCATTTAATTTGCCTTCGTCATGGTTAGCAAATAATTCCCATGGTTTTTCTTGTTCAATGAACTTGTTTACTCATTCACCAAGTTTAATAATGATGTCAACTACTCCAACTGAATCATTCTTTTCAATCTTCGCGTTGCATTCTTGACTTGTTCTTAATAAGGTAATGAATTCACCCCGGTAAGTTTCAGCAAAATAGAACATTGGGATTTTACCATTGCAAAATTTCTTAACCATGCTGTGTACCCGGTTAGCTAAATTACCAATTGTATTTGCCAAATAGGTGTTATATACTTCAATAAAACGGTCTTTAGAGAAGATGGAATCATTTTCCAAAATTAAACCTTTGACAAAGAAAAATCTTAATGCATCACTACCATAAGCATCAATGTATTCATTTGGATCAATGACGTTTCCTAATGATTTAGACATTTTTCCTTCGGGGGTCACAATTCAACCATGGGAAATAATTTTCGTTGGTAATCTTAAACCTAAAGTATGTAAGAAAATTGGTCAGAAAATAGCGTGGAAGCGAACGATTTCTTTGGACATAAAGTGAATGATGACACTTTCGTCATTATTTCAAAACTTTTGGTAATTACTATCATCAGGTTGTAAGTAATTTAATGCACTTAAATAAGAAAATAAGGCGTCAATTCATACATACGCTACGTGGGTTTTACCTTCAGGAGTTTTATATTTATCAGCTAATACTTCAATTCCTCAGTCTTGACTAATCCGGGTAATACTTAAATCTTCTAATCCGCCTTTAATGAAACTGTTGTAAAGTTCATTTCGTCTTTCTTCTGGGTAAATAAAATCAGGTTTTTCCTTGTATAGTAAATTGTAAGTTCAATCAGTAAAGTTTGATAGTTTAAAGAATAACGAATCTTCACTGCGATCAACTAGTAAGTGACCTTGGTTACAAAAGAATTGTTCACCATTCTTGACAATGTTGTTCATGGCATAGTTTTCTTCGCAAGAATTACAGTATCAACCATTTCATTTCTTTAGTTCAATTAAACCTAATTCATCAATCTTTGCATAAACTTTTTTGACCACATCTTCGTGCTTTTTATCAGTAGTACGAATAAAAGTATCATAGTTAATATCAAGTTTTTTTCATAATTCCTTAAAGACTTCATAAAAATCATTTAAGAAATCCATTGGTTCTTTACCAGCTTTTTTCGCATTATTTAAAATTTTTAATGCGTGTTCGTCCGTACCAACTGTTAAAAAAGCATCATAACCTAATAATTTTTTATACCGAGTTAATACATCCGATAATACCGTTGTATAAGCAGTACCAACATGGGGTTTGGCACTTGGATAATAAATTGGGCAAGTTATATAAAATCGTTTGCTCATAATTTCTTATTCCTTTCCTTTTTTAATTTGTTCTCAATATTGTTTGAGTTTTGCTTCATAACTAGCATCTAAATTTGGTTCATAGAAAATTAAATCTTTTAATTGATCAGGTAAATACTGTTGTTTTACCCAATGAAATTTAAAATTATGGGGATATAAATAGGCTTGTTTTTGATGCTTATTATTAATATTATTATATTTTAAAGAACCATTCTTTAAATAAGTAGGTACTTCTTGCTCACCATATTTACTTAATGCTTCTTGTGCATGCATAAACGCCATATAAGCGGAGTTCGATTTAGGACTTAATGCAATACTTACGGTAATAAAACTTAATACGTCATTACTTTCAGCTTCCCCTAAATATTCACAGGCTTGCACTGCACTTACTACTTGGGAAGGTAAACTTGGATTAGCTAATCCCACATCTTCGTAAGCAGCACAAATTAAGCGGCGGTAAATTGCTTGGTAATCCCCTGATTTCATTAATAAACTCAAATAATATAATGCAGCATTCACATCACTACCCCGTAGTGATTTATGAAAGGCAGATTTTAAGTCAGTAAAGTGATCAGACGAAGTACTAACAAAACTAGCGTTATTATTAATGATTGTTTTTAAATCATTAAGATTTCAATCAGCAACATCATCATATAAATTAATGAGCATAAATAATGTGCTTAAACATTTGCGAATGTCATTGCCAATCACTTGCTCAATGTATTGAATAACTTCACTATAATCATGCTTTAAGTGCATTGATTTAGTTAATTTTAACATTCCACATATTAACGTGTTAGGATCTAGTAAGTTAAGTTTTAACAAGAAGCTACGACTAATTAACGCATTATTTAAGTTAAAGAATGGATTTATATTAGTACTGGCAAATAAATAAATAGTTTTATTTTGCAATGCTTCAAGTAAGATATCTTGCTTATCTTTATTCATGTTGTGAATTTCATTAATTACCACTACTTTTGGTAATACGCTATTGCTTTCAATGAAATTCACTAATTTATCTTTTTTATCAATTAAGGGATTAAAAAATAAAGCGTTCACATTTAAATGTTTAACTAGTAGATCAAGGATGGTAGTTTTCCCACACCCACTAGGTCCATATAAGATTAAATTAGCAAGATATTTAGTTTTAATCATGCGATCTAAAAAACTATTAGGGGGAATTAAAATATCCTTACCAATTAAATCATCAAATTGGTTAATTTGATATTGATATTCACTCATAATTTATCCTTCTTCTTTTATTTTAATTTCAAAATAAAGCCAATGAAAGAATAAAAAAATTAGAATCACTTGAAAGTTGATTCTAATTGCTAATTATTTTTCAAATTAAGTTAATTATTGCAAACCATTTTTGCTTTTAACTCATTTGCTTGCGTAAAGAAAACAATTAAGCATTGGCAACATAAATAAGGAGTAAACATGTTAAAAGGTGAATTTGGATAATCAAGTCTTCATTGACTTGAAATATGACTATAAAAACACATTTTTAATAAGGATGGGTAATTTTGATAATCCTTATAGATAATTCCAGCATCAACTGCATGCATAAATTGCCTAAAAAGTAAGAAAAAATTTTTCCTTAAATAGATAATAACTTTAACTCCCGTGTAAATAAAACTAATGACAGTTATAATTACTAAGGCTTGTCCCACTCCTCATACAATTCATCAAGTTAAATTTACGTTTGCAGTAAATACATAATTAAAACCAATTGCATACATAATAAAACCACATGCAAAAAAGACTGCCCAAATAGGGAAAAAGACAAAGAGGATTTGGTGACAATATTTAACTAATTGTTTTTGAGTTACAGTTATTTTAAAATTAATTTTTTCAATTAAATCTTTATTAATAAACTGGGTGTAATCAAAAGATAAATTTTTCTTGACTTCATTCTTATATTTGATGATTTTGTTAACATACATGGCATACTTAATAATTTACTTAATAGTATTTTAGAAAAATAAAACTTGTTAATAGCAACTAGAAATGGATTATTTTTTACATCTGATTTTTTAATTTATTTGCACTACTAAATAATACCGTCATTGTCTTGATACACAAAAAGTAATTAAACACTCTTAATGGGGAATCATAGTAATCAATTCTTCATTGTTTTCATCTATCATGGTAATAGCACATTTTTAGTGCTAAAGGATATAAATTTCAATTCTTAATAACAATTTCATTTTCATTTGCTTTAATTAATTGATTAAATAAAAAATTAAATTGTTTTTTTAAAAAAATAATTGATAGTAATTCGATTAACGCAATAATAAAGATAGAGAAAAAAATAAAAAGATTCCTCAACCCAATAAACTATTTGAGCATGAAATTAAATTAGTGGCTTTATGCCAAACAGCACCCCAAATAAATAAACCGATTCCTAAAAAACCTAATAGTACAGAACTTGGTAAAAATCAAAAGACAACTAGATGTGAAAGATTAATTAATTGTTTTAATGAATATTTAATCTTAAAATTGCTCTTATTAATCGCATCTTTATTAATGATAACTGAGTAATCATAATTTAAATTATCCTGAACAGCTTTTCTTCATTCTATAAATGAAGAATGACAACTTCTTTTATTATTCATAAATTTATTTTAATGTCGATATTATTTTAGTTTAAAAGACTATTTATTTCCTTACAACCAATTAATTACTAAATATTAATTTTTAAATTTGTAAACTTTACTGGGACACATAAATTTTTGTATATGTGTCTTTAATGACAACTGAAAATATGATATCAAAAACTAAAAAATAATCATGATATTTTTTAGGATATAACAAAATCAATTAAGAAGAAAATTTCTTAATTTTTAAACCGTTTTTTTTAACTTAATTATCAAAAGATTAGAAGACTAAAAACGAAAAATTTTTTTGGATGTAATTTTATAAATAGTGAATAAACTGCTAGCTTAAATTTTCATTAAAATACTACCATGCAATTAGCTTGCAGCATTTTGATAAAAGTTATTTTAGAAAAACATCTTCCAACATTTCCGAAATAACTTTTAACTAATTGTTGGCAATATGTTTCAGTGAAACTTCCATAATAATTAGGATCTTGCCAAGTCATAATACTTTCTTTGTTGTGATTTAAATATCTAATTAATGCATTAATTTGACGCACAGCAAATGGATATTTTTCCTTAAGGTTCGTCAACTTGAAAATTGCTTCATCAATTTTGCCCGTGAGAACTAATTCTAGAATTTGTTTTTTCAAATTGATTTTGTTAGAATGCTTATTAGCAGAATTGTTTAACAATCAATTGATTTGTTTTAATTGTTCAGTTTTAAATGTATGTTCGATTCAACTTAATGCATGAAATCTATCAAGAGCGTGCGTTGCATTTAGTCTTTCAGCAATTGCCTTTAAATCTCTTGCTCCATCACTGCTTACGTAAAGTTTAAAATTGCTTATATCTCCGTAATTTTTGCAAATAACCGCATTAATTTGCTTTAAAGCTATGATTTTATCATCAATTTCAAGGGCATTGCATTTTGTAACAATTACCATCTTTATTTCATTAATAAATTTATTATTTATATCATCGTAATCCTGATAAAGATGGATGACTTTAAATTTATATTTAACACCCTTGTTATTAATTCTTAAACACAAATATGTATCATCAATGTCAATGTAAATAAATTTAAATAATTGTGGATTAGTGATAGAATAAGTAACGATATTTGGAATTTGACTTTTTATCAAGTATTGAATAGTAGCAGTAGAAATGTGGTTTTCAAACGCTGCTTTGACTTGATTAAAAGTCATTTTGTTTATCGCAACCATTTCTAACACTGATTGTTTATCCTTATTTGAAATGTGTTGATATTTTTCAATTTTTAATGATTCATCTAGTGGGTATACATATCCATTATTTAATTTGTCATAATAGCAACGACGTTTAATATTAATTCAATGCTTCTCATACATAAATTGTCTTTCCCGTTTTAAAACATAATCATATCTATTTTTATCGTACGTTAAATACCAATCAAAGTCTTCTTGAAGCATCATTTTCTTTATTGGATCTTTCTCATTTTCTATTTCCTTGTTAGTCTTTTTATCTATTGTTTTTGTCATAAAATTGCTCCTTTTTTATTAATCATAAACAATTATAAAAAAATGACAACCATTTTAGTTGTCATTAGTGTTAATTTTTGGAGACATATACAATTTTTTATGTCTCCCACTTTACTAATAATATGCTATTTCAATAAAATTATTATGATTTTATCAACCAATAAGTTGCAAGATAAAACCTTCAATCAACTTATAGCATTGTAAATTTAGTTTAATAAAACATGGTTAGTGACTTTTAATTTAGCTAATTTTCCACTAATTTATTTTGCCCATCATTATTTTTCTTTTTTATTATGGCATGTCAAATTGCTTTAATTAACTCATAAATTAGTCAAAGCAAGATTCCAACAACGCTGAGTGCTGCTAATACGCATACCACTAAAGCAAACACTCCGTTGTTAGAAGTTAAGGCACCAAAATCATCATCTTTACTATGATGAAAAGTAAATTTTTTCATTAGTATTTTAATCTTAAATTTGCAGTCAAATTAGATTTAAATTTATATCTAAAAATGAAAACATTAAACGACAATTGGCTTATTTTGTTTTTGTTGTTTTTGATTTGCTATCGCATGGACAATTGCTTCAATTAACTTATAAATTAACCAAAATATTATTCCAATAACTGTGCAAATAATTATCAAAATCACTCAGAGTGATTTTTTGGTACTATGATCAATCTTGTAGCTTCCATCAGTATTAAATTTACGATTACTCATTTTTACCTTCTTGTTTAGCAAAATATTTATTTGAATATTAATAAATCGTTTAAATGATTAAAAAAGAACTTGAAGTAATTTATAAATAAAGACTAATTAAATTATATAAATACTTGTATTTATACTAAAACATGGGCAGTACCACAATTTTAAAAGTAGCATGAATTAATTTCAATGCTACTTTTAAGTTCTAGTGTTCTTCTTTATTCTTAATAATTAGTTCATATAAATCATTGGCTTTAATATCATCTAAATGCATTAAAGCAAGATATAGTTTAATGCGTTGCTTTAAATTAGCATCATCAAATGCTTGGTTATATTCCAAGAAGGACTTAGCAATTTCATTTAAATCAGTTGTTACTGATTGTTCTTGTTTTAAGTTATTAATTACAATGACAAATTCCCCTTTTAATTCTTCGCTAGGAATTTGCATTGTTTTTAGGGTTCCAAAGTAATGTGTTTCATTCAATTTAGTTAATTCCCTCACAATGCAAACTTGTAAATCGCCAAAATAACTGGACATTAATTGTAAGGTTTCATTAATACGATGTACTGCTTCATAAAAGCACAAAATAGTACAAGGATAATTAATGGTTTGCTTTTTAGATCAATCAGTAAAGCCATAAAAAGTAGTAGGATGATTTGATCAACCACTAATAATTAATGCATCAAGAAAAGCATTGGCACCATTAACAACTTCAACAAAAATGTTTTGTTCTTTACAAGCATTAATAATGACATACCCTGGATCACTAAATGCTGGATATCCAGCATCACTAACTAACACTAAATTGTCATTTGCTAATATTTGCAATGCTTGTTTTAGTTGAGCTTGTTCATTATATTTATGATAAACAATGAATTGTTTATCTTTATAATCTAAATTCAATAATTGCAATAATTTGGTAGTATTGCGAGAGTCTTCTACTAAAAAATATTTGTTATTAATAAATGCATTAATGGCTCGTTCATTAATTTCTTGCAAATTACCAATGGGGGTGGACACCACAATTAAATGGGGTTGATTATTTAATTTAACTTCGTTATTAATTGCTTCCATTGTTCTTTAGTTACTTTTAACATTAATAAGTAATTAAATAATTTTTTATTGTTAACAATCGGTAAATGATAATAATCAAGAACTTTTTGTTTTAATCCAAAATCAAATAAGATATTAGCATCTAAAAAATCTTGCCAAGTTAAAACTTCAGCTTGATTGCAATTGTTTTCATTTGCAAATTGCAAATTAGATAATAACTTAATTAATACTTCAGGTTTAGCTTCAGCTACACCAATTTTTTGTTTTGATGGATCCATGTCTTGGTATTGTAAAAATACATTTTTAACGTTGGGAAATAAGTGATTTAATTTATCACGTAATTTATTACCCATGGCATCTGGATCAAGCATAAATACCACATTAATGTGGTTATTTAAGCAATCTTGAATTAAATTAATGGCATGATGATCTAATGCATATCCATTAGTTTCAATGGTTTTTACATTGAATAATTGGTGTAAATGATCAGTATCAGTTTTTCCTTCGACAACAATGACAAATGGTAAAGTAATTTTCATGAATTATTTATTAATTAACCCAACTTTGGACATAAAGTCATCAACATAACTTTGCACAACTTGGTAATAACTAGAACACATTAAATCAGCGTGAATTAATTTGGCAATAAAGCTTTCTAATGAAACAATGTGCAATTGTTTAAAAGCTTTAAAAGGTGCTTGCACGCGAATTGAGTTTGAAACATATAAGTCATTAATTCAACCTTGACAAAATGCTTCATTTAATCTGGTATATGCATCCCCAGTTAAAACTGGGTGCGTGCAAATACAAGTAATTGATTTAGCATTATTTGCTTTTAATAACTTGCATGCTCCTACCATCGTACCTCCTGTGTCAATAATGTCATCAATAACAATGCAGTGTTTATTAGATACTGTTCCGAGAATATTTTCAATTTCGACTTCGTCATTATTAACCCGCTTTTTATCAACAATGGCAATATTTAAATGCATCATATCTGCTAACACTCTAATTCGTTTCACTCCCCCATAGTCAGGAGAAACTAATACAAAATCACTGGCGTTAATCGTGCATCCTTGGTGGTCATTTAATCAATCATTCATAAATTCATCTAATAAGATGATGTTCGCATTCATGTTATCAGTTGGAAAGGAGAAAAATCCTTGCAATTGATCAGTATGAATATCCATTAAAATCGCATTATCAACCCCACTAGTTGCTAATAAATCCGCTACTAGTTTCGCCGTGATTGGTTCGCGGTTATTATTCCGTCGGTCTTGTCTAGCATAACCAAAATAAGGAATAATGGCGGTGATTTTAGCAGCACTAGCACGTTTTAAACAATCAACTAAAATCATTAATAACATTAAATTTTCATTCACCGGACTTGATGTTGAAGCAACAATATAACATTTTCGATTCCGGACCGTTTCAAGTAAACGTAAGAATCATTCCCCATCCGAGAATTTTTTAATACTTAGTTGTGATAAGTGTAAATTTAAACAACTGGCAACTTTGCTTGCCAATGAATTTTCATTTTGTTCAATCCCAAAGATTAAACAATTATCTTGTGGTACATTCATTTTTAAATTATCCTTTTTTATATAAACTATATCTTTTTAAATATATATATTATAATAATAATAGCTATTACAACATAAGCATCGAACCGTGTCAGGCTAGAAATAGAGCAGCACTAAGATAACTTTTGTGTGTAATAGCTTTTTTTATTTATCAATTTTTTGTTTATTTGACAGTGAATATTTAATCGTTTCTAAATCCGCATAATCAATGCTAGCATTGATTGGTAATCCTAATCCAAGCGAATAAATTGTTAAATTGGGATAAGTAGCTTTTAAATAATTAAATAACAATTTAGCAGTATACCTTCCATCAACCGTCAGATTAGTTGCTAACGTAATTTCTTTAATATGATTAGTTTGAATTAATCCTAATAATTTATTAATGGGTAAATAATTAATTAATTCCCCTTTTTTAGCCACTAATTCTTTTCACAGAACATAATATTTACCATGAAAGGAATTAGTATCTTCAATCATTTGTAAATCGTTACAAGTTGTAACAATGCAAATTTGGTCACTTGCTCGAGATGAATCAGCACAAATATTACATACTTGTTGTAAATTTTGCGTTAAATTATTGCAATAAATACATTTTTTTAATTGTTGTTTTGCGATCTTAATCCGATTGACAAATTCTTCAATGTAATAATCGTCTTGGTCTAGTAAATAATATGCGATTTTAATTGCATTCTTTTTCCCCACACTTGGTAAGGATTGAATGGCATCAACTAAATATTCAAAACTGGCATTTTCACTTGCCATAATTTAATTATTCAATTTGGGTAATTTTTTTGCGTTCTGCCATTAAATCTTGGTTAGCTTCGGTAATGGCTTCACTTAACATTTCTTGCAAGGTATCAACATCATCTTTATCGATTAAATCAGGACTGATTTCAATCTTTTCAATCTTTAAATTACCATAGATGGTTGTTTTAATTAACCCTTTGTAATCATATTCAAATTTAGTGGAATCAAATTTTTCTAATTCTTCGCGCATTTGTTTTTGCATGGCTTTAGCTTGTTGCATCATGCGCTTCATGTTCATATCCATTATTTATTCACCTTCTTGTCGTCTTCTTTAAATAACATTTTATCTGTTCATGCTTTAATATCCAAGGTATTAGGATTTAATTGTTCTAATGCCTTAATATCAGCATCATATGCTATTAAATCAACTGGATGAGTTTTAGCATAAGTTGCTAAGTTCTTAATGGAAGCTTTTGCCACGGCATGAAAATAATATCCATCATGAAAAGCTAATTTTATTTCGCTTAACAATTCTTGTTGACTTGCTAATTTATTAAAGTCATCCGCATTAAATTGATTGGAAGCTTGGAACAACATAAAATGATTATTAACAATTAATAGTTTATCTTGTAATTTTAAAATATTAATTAACAACACAAACTTTTTTGTAGAGTCATTGATGATGTCATCAATGATTTTTTTATCTTGATTTACTAATTCTTTATTTAATTGATTATTCAATTGGTAAGTAGCAAAACTAAAGAATTGTTCATCACTAAAAGTAGCAGGAATGATTAATTTTTTAGTTATAGGTTGAATACTATTAGTTTCAGAATCGTTGCTTTCTTTTTTATCATTGAAAGTTAATTGGTCTAAATGATTGTTTGATGTACTATTAGGATTGTCATCAATATTCTTTATAACTTCTTTGGCAATTACTTGTTGTTTATCAACTGTTTGATTATTTTCAACAATGGTGGTACTTGCTTCTTTAATAACCACTTCCTTACCTTGTTGATTATCATTAGTGCTAATTGTTTTAATTAATTCGTTTGTTACTTCAGCGGTAGTAAATACTTGGTTTAAATCAGGTAACTTTTCATTTAGCCATGATTCATCCAAACTTTTAATGCGAGCTTGCAATTGAGCACTGGTTTGTTCATCAATTTTTAATGGCTCATTTGGATTGAGAATAAATGATTCTAAATAAGGATCATGAATCGTGGCATTTGAAGTTGCATTTGTATCACTATTTAAAATTGGCTCATTAACCGGACTTAAAGGTGTTACAGCAGTTGGTTCACTCTTATTATTAGTAGTAACTTGCTTAACTTGATTTTCAAGTGCTAATTTGTTAAAAGAATTAGCATTAATTATTTCATTTGTTCGATTTGATTTGTTATCTAATTGGTAAGTGATTAATGCACTTTCAAATAATAAGGTTGGATCAGTGCTTTTGTGCAATTCAGGTAGTAATAAACTTAATTTATTAACTAGCAGTTTAATGTTAGCTAAATTAAGGTCATCAAAAGTAGCATCTTTAAATAATTGATAATTAGAAGGATGGACATAACTAGGATTCTTTAAAGTAAGGTACAAATATAAATCTAAACTTAAGCCAAGTAATGTTTTAGCTAATTCATTTAAATTAATCCCTGCATCTAATAAAGCACTTAATTCCTTTATCATATTTGCTTCATCATTAGTTAGCACATGCAATAATAAAGAAAAAGCTTGCTTTTTATTAGTCAAGCAATACGTTTGGTTAATTAAATCAACATCAATTACTTGACTGTTGATTTGGCGTAAGTGTTCAATATTACTTAATAAATCCCTTGCTGAGCCTTTGGCTAATTCAATTAATAATTGACAAGCATCTTCATCAATCTTAATGTTTTCGTTATTAATAATGCACTTAATTAAATCCATTAATTGCGCATTATTTAAAGGAGCTAAATTATAAATTTGGCATCTTGATAAAATGGTAGTAGGAATTTTTTCAATTTCGGTGGTAGCAAAAATAAAGATGACATGATTATTAGCATTTTCTAATGTTTTTAAAAAAGCATTCCAACCTGCGGTACTAATCATATGTGCTTCATCAATGATGTAAATCTTATAACTTAAGACACTAGGTAAGTAATTAGCATTTTCAATGATGTTGCGTACATTTTCCACCCCATTGTTACTTGCTGCATCAATTTCGACAATATCGATTGCTTTTTTATCATTAATAAGTAAACAATGATCACATTGATTGCATGCATCTCCCTCTTGATTTTGCAAGCAATTAACTGCTTTGGCAAAAATGCGTGCTAAGGTAGTTTTACCAATTCCATGAAGACCGCTAAAAATATAAGCATTCGCCAATTTCTTGGTTTTGATGGCATTTTCTAGGACATTTACTACTTGCGTTTGTCCAATTACCTGTTTGAATAAGGTCGGACGATATTTTTGGTATAAAACACTATAACTATTATTCTTATCCATAAAATACTATATTATTATATATAGTATAATTATTATTAAATATCCCAATGGGGATGTAATGGTTTCGACATGATTAGGAAGCTTTTAACCGCAGTGGGGTAAGCCCCTTATCGCTTAAAAGCAATAAATGCAAACTCTAAGAATGAAGTAGAACCAAGCGTTCGCAGTGAAGACTTCGCTAACGAAGAAAGAGTTAATTTATCTTCCTTCGAAATGAGCAAACTTTCACAAGTTGCTATTGCACTAGCTTAAAACTACAGACGCTAGTAACAGCAAACAATTTTTCTTATCCTAGCTATTTTTCACTAGGATAAGAGTGACATAAAGTCACCCTAATTTTTCTTTCATCTTCTATCTTGTTGCTTGGTTTTTAATTTTCCCAACTAGCAATCTATGGTGTGATTACCATAGACTCTGATTTTTATTTTTCATTAAGTTTAATCCTCCTACTTTTTCTCTAATGTTAAGGCTTTTTTCTCCTTAACATCTTAAGAAAGATAGTCTTAAACATGCAACTTAATTTTGTTTAAGTACAAAATTTTGCATGAAATTATCTCTTTTTTATTTTTATTTTCATAATTTTTCCTTCTTATTTTTTATTTTCTTAATTTCTTTTTTATATTATCGTTTAGTTTCGTTCTAAAAGATGAAATTGAACTAAACTTGTATATGTTATTAGCAACCTAATTGTGGAAACGGGTTCGATTCCCGTCATCTCCACCATAAAAAAATCTAAGGCGTTGTAGTACCTTAGATTTTTTCTTTCTATTTTTTATCTTTAATCCTTAGAATAAAAGCAATTCTTAATGAAAAATGATGTTTTTAAATATAGTTATGATATAATCAAAGGATTTTGATTAACGGAGGATTTATTATTTCTAAAAAAGACGGACGCTATTTCGGCGTCCATGAAAAGTCGTTAAGACTATATGGCCAAGAACCAATTTGACTAGTTACCTTAAAAGTAGGATTAACTGGTTTAGTAATGTCTTTTTTTATTGGAT
The DNA here is from genome assembly GCA_017645255.1 of bacterium. Next base: position 5,081 of record JAGCPI010000013.1, on the reverse strand, counting down.
TATTTACTTTCGTTGATCAATTAATGCTAGTAAATTTTATGCCCATTACTGACGCATTTAATTTTACACATTTATTTTACGCTAACAATACTGGTTCATTGGCACCATTATTAGACCATTTGCATAGTACGAATAAAGATTTGTATGATGCGATCATGCAAAGTCTGAATAACCAGGACAATAATGGCTTGCAAGCATTAGCAACTGCCATTAGTAATACGACAGGATTGGCAATTTATACTTCAGTTGGAGTAGTACGATCAGCAGTCTCATTAACTGGACCATTGTCAATTATTGTCAACGCAATTCCAAGTTTATTTGCAATTGGTACGAGTGTTAAATATACCCATGCACTAGGAGTTTTAGATCATAAACGAGCCGCTTTAATTTGACAAAATGCCTTTATTGGCTGCATTTTATCGGGTTTAGTTTGCTTTGTGTTACTTTTAATTTTAGTACCAAGTGTTCTGCCACTTCAAGCATCAAATAACCACATTGATGCAAACGAAATTGCTAATTTACTTCCTGCTATTAGTAAACATTTTCATGAATTAGGTTGAAACATGAACAATGTATTTGTTGTTAATGGTAGTCAAATTAATGAAGTACTTTATTATACAACCATTAATAACCACGCAGTTTTTTATGTTCATGTAACTGGTAACCAATATTTAAATGTATTAGATTATCAAGTAAATAACATCGCAGTGAATGCTCATAACCTAGTTACTTTAAATGCAAATAATTTACACCAATTAGTATTACCAGTAACTAGCACCAATTCATTTAACGTGGTGCATGTTTGAAATAATTACTACATGCAAGTAAGAAATTACTCCATTAATTGGGGTGAACAATTTATGTTCATCATGGGAGCAGGATGCACTATTTTTGCATTAGCTACCTTATTAGGAGTAATTCTTCGCAGTGATGGGGCATTAGTAATGATTGCCATCATTACTGTGGTCACTGTATTAATCAACATCCTATTTGACTACATTCTAATTTATTATGCGCAAATTGGAATGAGTGGAGCAGCGGTTGCTTCCGTATTAGGATGAGGAATTGAATTTGTGTGGTATGCACTATATTTACAGTATTCAAATGTGCACAGTTGTGCTGACTTCAAATTATTATGTCCAAAATGTTTATGCATTCGCTGGGCCATGATTTGGGAATTAATCCTATTTGGGTTAAGTATGCTAATTGGTACGGTCACTTTTAGTGCTTCCAGAATTATTTTATTTAGCGTTGTTTCTTATGTAACTGTGCAAGTAATTCCGCAAGTGGGTAGTGAATACTATTTATCAATTCTTGGGGCGTGTGCACCAATCATTAACCTTTTTGTCTTTACAGTTTTTGGTTTAATTAAAGGTAGTGACCCAATCTTTGCTTACAATTATTCAAGCAAGCAATATAAACGGGTCCGTGAAGCATATTGGTACAACATGCTAATGATTCTTATTTTTAGTTGCATCGTGTTAGGTTTAATTGGTTTTTGTGATCCAATTAAGGATGGATTATTATCTTGGTTTAAAATCACTGCAGATTCGCCAAACTATCAACAAGCTTCCGCATCAAAATTAATTTGGGTCTGATTAATGCAAGTTCCAATTATGTCATTTGCTACTGGTGGAATGTTTGTTTATCGTAGTTGTAACCGCTTAGGAACTAGTTATATTGTGGCATTAATTAGATCATGTGTATTTAACATTCCATTTGTTTACATCTTTATGGCAATTGCCATCAATGATAAGGATGTGTTAAATGCGGGGTTAAACATGATGCAAGTTAACTTACCATATTTAAACCACGCCATGTGGTTCTACATGGATAACGTACCAATTGCGACTGCTGGATATGCATTAACCGTATTTATTATGTCAACCATCTTTGTTTACACTTCATTAGATGATGAACCAATGAAGAAATGATATCAATTATGACCAACTAAATATATTTATAATGCTTACCAAAAGCACTTATTTAATGAAGCAAGAATTTAATAAATAATAAAAAGGATGCTAAGAAACTAGCATCCTTTTCTATTACTATGGCGGAGACGATGAGATTCGAACTCATGCACCGATTGCTCGATCTAGCACCTTAGCAGGGTGTCCTCTTAGCCACTTGAGTACGTCTCCAAATTGTTATGTTTAATTATATAACAATTAAAATTAATTTAAATTAAAAATTTGGATGAATTATTACACAATAAATCTTTTTACATCAACTAAAATTTGTTGTATAATATAAACGTGTCTAAAATGACACTAGTTTACATCAAAGCGACGGATATGAAACAAAACTTCTATCTGTTGTAACCGCCCTCCTCGAGAGGGTTTTTATTTTCCCTTCAATGCTTTTTATAAAACAATTATCTTTGAAAAATCCTTAGAATAAGGGGTTTATTTTAATTAATCTTTAAACAACCAATTTAATTAAAAATTATTAATAATTTTCCTTTAAAATAAATTAACTATATTTTTAAAGGTAATATCATGAAAGATAAAATTTGAATTTCACCTGATCGCACTAAAATAACTGTTCCAGAAGATGTTAATCCAGTTTTTATATTTCATATGACTTTAGGTCATATGCCTCATAATTCAAAAGAAAAAGTAATTACTGCTTGTACAGGTGGTAAATTTATTCATTTTAATGAACAAGATTATCCAACCAGTGAACTTTGAAATTACGATGGATTAATAATTTACTTTACTAGAGTTCAACTAAATGCGATTCATTCGTTTTTTACGAATGGTAATGAAGATACCACCGAAGTCGTAAATAAAGACGTGTCATCAATCTCTGATTAGTTAAACATATATTTTCGATATAATTTATGATGTAAGTTTAGACTTACATCATTTTTTTATTTAATAGATAATAATTTAGCAATTATGGGATGAAAAATTGTTGAAATAGAAAATGCTAAATATCTAAAATTATTTTTAGATAATTTAGTCATTGAAACCGACACGCAAAAAATTACCATTCCGTTATCAGATATTGATACTTTAATTACACATAATTCTTATTTAATGCTATCGAGCAGATTATTGGTAGAAATTGCCAACCATAACATTAACTTTATCATTTGTGATGATAAACATAATCCTAGTTGCCAACTAACTCCAATTAGTGGCAACTATAATTCTTTAAAAGTATTTGATAAACAATTAAACTGAAATTATGTATTCACTGGTAATTTATGAAAAAAGATAATTATTCAAAAAATCATTAATCAGGCTCAAACTTTATTGCATTTTACTAATAATGAAAATATTTATCAGCAAATTATGGAATTAAGTAATGAAGTAAAAGATTTTGATCAAACCAATCGCGAAGGTCATGCTGCCAAATTATATTGGCATTATTTAATCAATGAAGATTTTCGACGCACGGATGATTGCTTTTTAAACATGCTTCTTAATTATGGGTATGCAATATTAAGATCCATGATTACTAGAAGTATTATTAAGAAAGGATTGGACCCAAGAAAATCACTTTATCACCATTCGTTTAATAACTTCTTTGCACTAGCATCTGATTTCATTGAAGTATTTCGGTTTTGCATTGATCATATTGTTTATTTAATTAAAGACGAATATAGTAATATCAATGATGCTAAAGCAAAACTATTACAATTAATGGGTGATTATAAATTACTTTATAATGGTAAAGGATTATTTATTAATAATGCAATTGATGACTTTGTTGATCATGTAATCAATCAAAGTGAATTTCCGACAATTAAAATATTATGGGAACAATTAACTTTAAACCAATGCGAATAATTGTGATGTTTGATTTACCCAATACAGAAAAAGATGAAAGTAAAGAATACCGAATCTTTCATAATGATTTGATTCGTAATGGGTATTTTATGATGCAATATAGCATTTATGTAAAATGCATTAATGCTACTACCAAGATTGATTTTGAAATCAATAAGATTAAAAAGCACATTCCAAAGGAAGGTAGCATTCGAGTTTTAACAATTACCGAAAATCAATATAATTCAATGAAAATTATTTTAGGAGAACAAAATTTGAATGAAGTATATAACAATGCTTCAAGATATGTAAAGGTATAAAAATAATTATGTTAGATTTTTTTATTAAAAATACAGAATGTACATTTGATTATAATGGCTTAAAAGTATTTTGTGTTCCCAACACTACCTTATTTTTAAGGCAATTATTTATCTCGTTGCAAGAAGGGCAATATATTAAAACTGAATTCAATAAATATAACAAGTACATTATGGTAACTCCCTTAACCAAGATTAATAACTTGCTAAGTTTAAACAAAACTAATAATTTATACAAGAAATTATTAGATTTAACTCAAGGCAAGAAAATTCTTGATGAACAAGAGTTAGCTTTAATTGCTAATTCGATTAATGAAGAATTAGAAGATGATGTCTTAGAAGTAAACTACGATATTTCGAAATTATTATCAACTGTTTTTAATGTTATTGGTGATAAATATTTTGATGAAGATAAATTATATAACTTATTAGATTTTTGTAAAACCGATAGTAAGCAATTGCTTATTCTATCTGATTACGTTAATTTAAATATTGATAAGTTATATAAGTATACTAATTACTATGACTTCATCATTGTCACAAGCAAACTAAATAGTGCAATATATAATATAAAGCAATTAGAAACCTGCGTAGTGTGAAATGATGCTCATAATTATCTAGAAGTACTTGATAAAGATAAGCTTTACGCTTATCTTGAAAAGAACACTAACCAAATAATTAATGATTGAGTAATGGATAATTATTTAAAGCGAAGTGGGGATCAGTTATTGAATGCAAAAATTGATTATTTTCTTTGAAACATTGCCTAAAATAAGCAATTTCAATAAAAAATTCTTGATTTTTGCCTAAAAATGCTGATTTTGACATTTCATTACCGTACCGCTTTGATGTAAACTAAAACCAAGTAACAGCTTTAACACAAGCATTACAATTTCATTACCGTACCGCTTTGATGTAAACTAAAACCCTTGTCTCATTTTTCTAAGACTGAAGCGCATTTCATTACCGTACCGCTTTGATGTAA
>JAGCPI010000012.1 GCA_017645255.1 bacterium | reverse complement strand
CAATTGCTGATTATATCTATTACTACAACAATGTACGGATTCAAAAAAAATTGAACTGGATGACACCAGTTCAATATAAAAATCAATTATAATAAAAAACACGAAATTTGAATTTTTGTCCAAATTTCATGTCCTAGTTTAGAAGTTGAAATTTCCATCTTTTTTGTTTATTTACTATTTATTAGGAGTTCATAATCAATTTGCAAGCTCACCTAAACAAGCTGTTAATTCATTTTCAAAATTTAAAGCGGCATCTGTAGCCCCACTTACCATATGGCAAATTTCATGTAAAGTATCACCAAAAAGTTTTGACTTATCGTTTATTATTTTCCTAGTTATTCTAATTTCTTTCTCTATTTCGTATCACAAAGCAGTTGCATTTGGATGATCCTTAATAATAGTTAAGGGTAAATTATTTAATTCCAAATCAGACATTGATTGTTTTAATGGAATTCAGTGATTTCATAATTGATGCAAAAATTGTTTTAGTTCTAATCAATTCTTTAATTCTTGGGGAGTTAAATCATTTTCTGGAATGTAAATTACTTCGTAATTGGATACGTAATCATTGCCAAATTGTTTAATGGTTTGAATCCCTTTGCTTTGCAATGAAGCGTATTCTTTATCAGTAACCGTAATAATTACTTTATTTTCATTTCCAGCATATTCTTTAAATCGTTCGTCATCATTACTTGGTGAAACGATAATGTATTTATCTTTATTTAAACTATTAAAGTAAGTTATAACTAATGACTTAATATCAGTAAATGATCATTCATTACTATTCGAAGAAGTATTATTTAAGATCTTTGTATAAACCAATAATTTATCTTCCTCATCCGGAATGGCTTTTAAAATGCGAATCATTGCATCACGATAAGCATCTCTACTTAAATTCTTACGTTCACGATTCAACGCCTTTCGTAATGCTACATTAGTTTCTAAAATGTTGTAACTAAAAATTAAATTTTCACCATCACTAATTTTCATTCCATTAACAAAAATTTCAGCAACCTTGTTATCATTACTAAACATTATGTTGCCTTTTGGAGTTTTAACAACTTTTTCTCATTGTTTAAAGATAGCAAATTTACTTTTTGCATCGTTTACTTCTTCAATGCTTAGAGGGGAAATAGTGATAATTGTCCCTTTTTGTTCGCTCATATTATTATCGCATTGCATGTGAATAGTGGAAATATCTTCTTTAATGCCTTCTTTTCTAGTAATGATAGGAGTGTAAATTCCAAAATTGCTAGAAAAAGTAACATTTACATGATGCCTTACTAATACTGCAATTGCATCTTTTAGACCAATTCCGAATTTGCCAATGGTATTTAGTGCATTCTTCTTTTCATTGCTTTCATTTTGGATGAAATGAATATTTTTAATTCCACGACCAAAGTCTTCAATAGTTAGTGTTTTAGTTTGTTCATTATAATCAACTTTAATTGGTTCGTTTATGCCAGTAATTGAATGTTCATCAATGGCATTAGCAATTAACTCTCTAATTGCGTCGCTTACCTTTCAATCTGATAAGATTTCTTTAATGTTTAAATCAAGTAATTCCACTTTATTCTTCCTTTATTATTTCTAGAAAAACATAAAATAAAAAATCATTAATGAATAATTATTAACTGTAAATATTTTATGTTTGCTAGAAAATCAAGAGCAAAATTTAAGATTGCTATTATTTACTAAATTAATCAATTGTTAATTTTCCGATAAGTTCCAGATTTGAATCACATGGTTTGAATGATAAGTGTTTCATAGATATTGAATAATTCAAATCATTGATCTTGTTTTAAATGCTTTGACATAAAAAACAATAATCATTTCTTTCTTGAAAGAATTATTGCCCAATTTTAATGTCTTAGTCTCCAATTCCTAATTTTTAATATTTGCTATTTTTTATTGATAATATCTTGTGAAATTTTTTGCATCAATTAAGATTACTTACTATTACCAGCATTAACTAAAGTTTTTAGCTAATTGGCTACACCATTTCATTGCACATTTAATATCTAATTACAATTATTATTAAAACAAAATTAGTTTTAAGTAATAATGGACATTAGTAATTAGTTTATTTGACTTAAATTCTCATTTTCTTTAAAGTCTAAATCATAGGAAAGAAAAGTTCAAATAATTCGAACATAAAGTTATTAAGAAACTTGTTAATATAAAAAATTATTATTCAATCAAATTTAATTAAAGGGACACTTTCAGATTTTTAGATTTTCAATAAATGACAACTGAAAAATATCATATCAAAAATTATAGAAAGATTAAATTATTTTTTAGGCATCGCAAAACGAATTAAGAATTTAATTTCTTAATCGTTTTTATTTTTTTCTTGTTTTCTGATCAATAAAAAATTAGATTTATTTAGGAAATTGTTGCATATTTATGATAGAGAATATTTATTTTAAAATCACCCAATTATCGGTACAATGCAGTCAAACAATTATCCTTTAAAATTTTCATGAAAATCGTTAATGAATAACATCTACCAACATTCCCGAAAGGCTGTTTCACTAATTGTTCAACAAACGTTTCAGTAAAAGTTCCATGATACCATGGTTCGCTTCAAATTTCGATTGACTTTTTATTTCTAATTAAATAATCAATCAAACCATTTAGTTCTCTGCAATTATTGTTGCAGAGAGTTTTAATTTTGAGTAATAATTTGAATGCTTCATCCAGTTTACCATCTTCAATCAAATTAATAATTTGGTTAGCCAAACTATTTTCCCCACAATTTTGTTTTATTAAATCATCATTAATAAAACTAATCTTCTTTAATGGTTGAGTTTGAAAAGTAGTAGTAATTTTATGAGTTAAATGTCAGTGATCAAGACCAGTTTGAGCATTTAAAGCTTTTGCAATAGTTTTGATATATGTAGCACCATCTCCACTAACAACTATGCTAAAATCCTTTAAATCCCCGTAGTTTTCAATTAAAACAGTCTTTATTTGATCAATTGCTCAATTCATGTAATCTTTGCTAGCAGTGTGATTTTTATTTACCAGCACCATTTTAATTTCATTAATAAACTTTCTTTTATTGCGTTCATAATCTTGATATGCATGTACAACTTTAAACTTATAAGTTACTTTTCGATTATGAATTCGCATGTTTCTAAAAGCATCATCAATATCGACGTAAATAAATTTATATTTACTTGGATTTAAATTAAAATTATAACCGTATGATATTGATTCATTTTTAATTAAACGGTGAACTGTGGATGGTGAAATGCAGTTCTCGTAAACACTAGCGACTTCTGTATAAGTCGCTTTTTGTTTATACACTTCCTTTTTAATGAACTCTCTATCTTTCCTTGCAATGTGTTTATACTTTTCAATCTCTAATCACTCGTCTAATAAAAAGACATGTTTTCCAGTTACTAGATCTAAGTAATATCTTCGAATAAGTGAAACGACATGAAAATCACAAAGAATTTCTTTGGATAAATACGCAATAAGTTTATAGCGTTTTTTATCGCGATTTTTAAAAAGATGATCATTTTTGGCATACAATCTTTTTAAAAAATCAGCATCAAATTTATCCATTTGTTTTCTCTTTCTTTTTCCCATAATTCCTCCTTTTAATGTAATTATAAAAAAATGGCAACTACAAAGTAGTCATTTATTATTAAAAATGGGAATAAATTCTTTAAAAATCTAAAACTTTGAAAGTCTCCCTAATTAAATTGCAATTTTCTATTTAAGAAAATAAATAAAAAAACATGAAATTTGATCAAATTCAAATTTCATGTTTAAGTTTAATGAACTTTATTTTTATTATTAATTATTTAGTAGAAGAACTAAATGGAAGAATAATAATTGGATTGGAAGTTACAGTTGTGTATACATCACTTGCATCATTACCAAAGACATTTCAGTTGTATGGTGTATTGGTAGTTGCACCTTGGTTATAGGAATTAACCATAATTCCCACAAAGCTAGTGTAAAGCACTTCCATTTCTAATTCATAGATTCCTGGTTGTAAATTGCTTCCAGTTAAAGTAACGTCAGCATTTGCAAGCACGCTTTGCGGATTTAAACCAGTTCCTGGTTGATATTGAGTAGTACTACCACTTGCTAAACCAAGGATTTGACCACTACTTGCATTTTCATAAATACCATTAAAGATAGCACTATTACTACTACTAGTTGGATCATAACCTTTGATGGAATTAGTTCAAGTTTCTAAGGTTGTAGGTGTACCACCAGTTAATGGATAATAAATTCATTCATATTGCAAAATAACAACTGGACCAGCTCATAACATTGCGTATTGATCTTTACTTACCGTATCAGACTTGAATTCAACTTCCCAACTATTAGTATTATTTTCGTTGTATTGCTTAGTTAAAGTAGCTTGGTTATATTCCCCATCCCCATTTCAATCAACCACACTTGAAGCATACGATAAATCATAAGTTCCGTTTTTAGCAAGTTGATAGAAAGTTAATCCATTTTGACTAGTTTTGGTAATTGTTGAATTATTCTTAGCATTTAATTGAACATTCGTAGTTTGGTTAACATCAAAAGTATAAGTTGGACTATAAACTTCAAGGTTCCAATTTTTAATTTGACTAGCAGTTGGAGTAGCAAAGTTAATTAATGAGAAACACATTGCAATCCGGTATTTACCACTTTTAGCAATGTTTCATGAAAATGGATTAACACTTCAACTATCCAAAGATGGAAAACTCAAAGTTTGATAAGGAGCTCAATTATTGCTATTTGTAGTAGATCCATCGATATTTGCTGTAACTGAAAAATTATTTACTCAACCATTTCAATTATTATAAGCTAAATTATCAAGTAGGCTTTGACTGCTAACGCTTCAATTAGTTCCTTGTGAATTATTATTAAATAAATAATATGAAGGTAACGCAAAGAAGTCGTTGCTGTAGGTGCTATTATAAGCATCGTAGTATTGTAAAGGAGATGTGGTAGGAAAAATGTTATTAGAAAAAATATTAGTAGTACCAGTGCCATTTAATGTCATGAAGGAAGAATTTGCACTTCAAGGGTTAAAGTAAGAAATTCATTGTTTACTGATTGGATCAAAGTATTGAACATCAAATGTATAAAAACCACTATTGGTTAATGCACTTGGATTAATTAGTGATGATCCATATTGTCCACCCAACGAAGCTTTTTCATTAGGCAATAAACAATTCCAGTTGATGGGAGTATTAGCATTAACTTCAAATGTATTTGATGTACTATTAGTTTCTTTTACATTTGTATTTGTTTGAATACTTCAATATTTATTAGTTTGAACATTTTGAAAAGTAATAACAAAAGGATTGGCATCAATTGTGATTCCATTCAAAACATAATAAGGAATAAAAGTAAGTGAACCGGTGAAATCATTTGTGTTAGCTGCATCTAAAACAATTTGCGTTGTTGAAGTAGGTTGAGTATAACCATTTGGAAATCCACTGTTCATTGCTGATAATTTATCACCAGTTGCATAGTCATCAGTAAAAGGATTAATTGTTTTTAAGAAATCAGAAGAAGGTAAAATTTGTCCTTGGGCATTTTTTACTTCAAATGTATTATCTCAATTTACAAATTGACCAAAATATCATTCACTACCATCATTCAAATATAAGTAAAATGCAGTTTCTCCTACTTCAGATACTCATGGTAGTTGCATGGTATTTACAAAATTAAGACTATCATCGTTACTCCAAACATTTACATAGTTATATTTTTGATAATCATAATAATAAAAAGAAGATTCAGAAAGACTTGCACTAACACTTATATTGTATGCACTAGGACTAATTGTAACAACGTTTGTTGTATAACATGTTGCAAAAGTGTATTGATTAGCATTTGTTCACGTATTTGGTGCTAATATTTGCATTCGAAAATGAAGAGGTGTATAGGAAGTTATGGTAGCAAATGACGAAGATAGACTACCACCACCAAATATTGAAAAATCATATTTATAGTATAAACTTGGTTTAAAGTATGGGAATAGTGGAGATGTGCCCCCATTAATTGTATTTTGGTCACAATAACTGATATCTTGCCAAATGCCATCCTTTTCTTCTTGTAACATTACGATATATTGAGTATAAAAACTATTGTAATTGTAACCAAATTGGTTGAGAAAAGAATTACTACTAACGTAGAAATAAAACGACATACCAAGTCCAATTTGGTTTAAATTAACTGCTGGTGGTCAATAACCACTATTGTATTGTGCAGATGCTTCAAGATTACCAGTTTGGTTAGGACATGTAAAATTAATTACATTAGAATAAATTGGAGTGAAACTAATGATGCCTTGAGTTTGGTCAAAAGGATTAATTTGTTTAACAAACGGAAGGTTATATTCCAATCTTCAATCTACACTTTCACCTTCTTGCAAGATATTATTTGTAACAGTTTGATAGGTTGTACCATTAAGTGATTGTTGGGTAGTAACAAATGAAAAATCAGGGGGAATTCCGTTAGCAGTACTGCTCCAATTTCCATATGCACAAGTTACCGAATAAATTCAAGTAGGTAATCCAAAACTCATTACATTATTGTAAGACATCGAGTTCAAATAAACTCGCAAAGTACATCCAGGTAATAGATTTGATGAGGTCAAACCAGTTCCAATTTGAGGAGCAGCTTGACTCATTTCACCCATTTTAATCGAAATAATGTTGCTCATTAAAGTAACACCATTATTTATAATTCCTAATTCATAATCTCCACTCATTCCATTAACTAAATAAAAACTATATGAATTAGTATTACTTTTTACACTGGGAGTAAAGTTGTTAATAAATGGGGTAACCTGAAATTGACTATTATTAGAACTCCACAAGAAATTATAGTTATTAACACTAAATGTTTGTGGTCAATCATTAGAAGTAGAAATATTTGGGATTGCTGTTGGTGTACCATTAATCACTTTATATCATTGATAAACAGGATTTGCTGGTAAATGATTGCTTAAATCACTAGTAGAACTAGTCAATTGTAATTGGATTGGCATACTATAAGCATAAAAACCATTTGTCAAATAGTCATTTATGTCATTAGCATAATTTTCCACTTCCTTGTAATTATTAGCAATAGTAATTTTGGAATTCAATGGAAAAACGTTGAAAATTACTGATTTTAAGGGATAAGCAGGATTGGAATTTGCACTTGTATCATTAATCACAATTTGGTATGAAAATTTTCCATTGGTTGCAGTTGGATAAGTTTGAAAACTATAGACATCATCATTAACGGTTAAAGGAATGTAAGGATAAGAAAGACCATTAATGCTAACCGAATTATTTTTATTATTCTTTGTTTGGGTGACATTAATTCCATTAACATAAATTTGCGGACTCCAATCAGTTTGTGCTATTCCAAAACTAGCACTATAATCAAACGAAACAGTTTGTTGATCACCAAAAAGTAACGAGATATTTTGTTCATTAGTAATTACTTCTTGCTTGCCATTAATGGTAGTGGTTAAAGTTGGTTGAGTATTAACTACGAGGGTAACTTCATTTGATTGAATGGTATAAACATGCCCATTTTTAGTATAACTCATTACTACATAATAGGTTCTTGTAGTATAGTTTACTGATTTTGGAAGCGAAAGTGAACTTGCATCATAAACTATACCATTCACACTGTTACCATTCATGTCAGTTAAAGGATTACTATTGCTTAATTGACCACTTAAATCATACCAACTTCAACTTACACCGGACATGTTTAGTCAATATTCATTTGACTCATAATTGCTAGTTAATTGCAAAGTGTTTGTAGCACCAAGGGCAATCGTATAGGAAGAATTATTATTGCTACTTGTTACATATTCACTTGGACTAACTGAAATCGTAGTATCACTCATTTTAAAAGTAAGAATATTTGATACGACTTTAAAACTAGTAGTAGTTAAACCATTATTAGTATAAATTGCTTGCGTGATAGTAGGAATGTCAATGGTTAAACCATATTGACTTTGACTAGTTAGAGCATCAATTGTATAATCACTAGTATTGTTAGTTTCGTTTTTATTAGTAGTGTAATTCATTCAATTGTAACTAATGCTAGCATTATTAGTAATGTTTGCATCATTACTTAACCAACCTGTTAATTGCAACTTAGGGGAAGATAAGTAAGGAGCAACATATACCCCTTGGGAATTAATTTGATAATTAGTACATTTAATGCTGCAAATACCTAAATTAGTTGGTTTTAAATTAATGTAATTAGCACTATTAACAGCAATGGAACCAATTTCTAATCCATTTGCATTTTTAACCGTATATGTTTCGATTAAATCATAACTGGATGCAGCTAGTAAATAAATATTTAGATTATCATTGGTTGCTCCTGTAATTGTTGCTGAAGAATATTCAATATTATTTTTTGCTTGATTTACATATGAATAAACAAAATATCATTGATAAGATTTAGTTACCGTGTAACCAGTGGTTAAATCACCAGGGGTAAAACTAGATGCAATTTTTAAATTAATGCTCGTACCATAATTGGCATTGTAAATTCCACTGTTTTCACTGACGCTGCTAGTTTGACCATTCGCAGCTGCAGTCAAACTTAAAGTATCATTGATGGTACTAATGGTTATTGAGTTACTTGTAACATTATAATTTCCCCAATTAGAATTGCTAATTACTAATTGATAAGTACCACTTTGGGCAAGAAATTCATCAGTTTGTAAATTACTGCCATTATAAGTTAAAGTAAATGTATAACTAGGATTATTTAAAAAACTAGCTCAATATCCACTCACATTAATTTTACATAATGAACCATAATTAACAGTGTAAATCCCATTATTTAGTAATAAGGAATTACCGCTAGTAGTAGTTGGAGCAATTGTTGCGGTAGCATCAATTACCTTCACACTAAAGTTATTGGTTAAAGTACTACCATCATTCAAAGTAATAACTAAAGTGTAAGTTACTACTTGACCTTGTTGTGCTAGTGCGTAAGTATCAAAGTAATTTTTATCACTTGTATTATTATTGCTTGATTGAGTTCATAAATAACTTTTTACTGTGGAAGCACTTTGTCAATAAGATTGGGAAATTGTTAATTTTAATTGGGAACCAAATGGAATAGTTTCACCGTTGCTAACTGGTTGATTATTAGTAAGATCTTGAACTGCAATGGTAACGTTTGCATTCACTACGTCAATCGTAATGGAATAAGAGTAAACTGTAAATGATTGATTAGCATTACTATTTCAATTTCAACTTAATGCTAATCGATATTGCATTTTGTTAATTAAGGCACTAGCAGTGTATGCATCTTTTGTTGCATCCTTAATATTCGTTCAACCATTTCCATTATTTTCTTGTCATTGGTAAGTTATATTATTTGCAGTTTGATTTTGATAATTATTGAAATAATCACTATCAAAACTTAAATTAAATGAAGAACCATAGTCAATTGTTTGGTCAAGACTATTACCATTAGTTGAAGTATTGTTATAACTAATGTTGCAATTTGCATTGGCAACTTTAATGGTCAAAACATTGCTACGTAAAGCAAAAACATTATTAATATGAGTAATATGAGTATAAGTTTGATTATTAATGGTAATGTTACTTGTTACAAATGCTTGACTAGGATCTTTAACTAGCAACAATTGATAATTAATTACGTTACTGTTATCAAAAACATTGGCATAAGTTTGATAACTTGCCCCACTAGCACTTGAAGTTCCATGATCTAGCACAACTCAACTTCCATCTGGTTGCACTGCACATCAATAGAACATATAACCAGTTTTACCATATCAATAATCAGTATTAATGATGTTAAAGTTTAGGGAATCAGCATAATTGCATGTACCACTTGTAGCAACTTGATTATTATTGGTATATTGAACACTAATCGAACTATCTTCACTGGTAATATAAATACTATTATCTGCCACTAACTTAAAAGCAGCGTAATAGTTTGGATCATTCTTATTTAAGGTAATCGTTAAATTAACGGTGGTATAACCAAGAATATCAATGTCACTTGGAGCATATGGTGCACTGCTAGTTGTTGGACTATAACTTTGTTGATATTGAGTTTGACCAATGGATCATGTTCAATTAAAAACATATTGCGTTCGATTTTGAACATAATAATTATCAGTGTTACCTTCGATTTCTAAATTAACAGAATTGTTATATGGAGTTTGGTACTCACTGGAATTATTTTTATTAGCAACTAAACCATCACCAGTTGCATTAATGTAAACATTACCATGATCAACTTGTAAGTTTAAGACATTAGAAGTTAATTCATATGCTAAATATGGATGATCATTAGTTGAAGTTTGATTATTATTCTTTCAATATTGAACTACTAAACGATATTGACCATTTTGCGTAAAGTAAAATTCACAACTATTAGTTCCTTGCACAGTTTGCACATTACTATTAGCATTACTTAAAAAAGATTGGGTGGTGTAATCGTAATTAATTCATTGTTCAGCATTGTTGTCATAAACTTGTCAAATGTATTGAACATAACTATTGTAAGCACTAACTCAACCATTTGCAATGCTTAACTTAATCTTTGCACCATAACTAAATTGATTATTGTTAAGTGCATCATTTGCAGTTGATGTACCACTTAAAAGCGAAGCAGCAATGTCAATGGTATTTTGAACAACATCAAAGGTTAATGGATCAGAATAAATACTATAAGTGTACTGACTTGAATTAGCATCACTAGGATTATAATTAGGATTAGTTAGAAAAATATGTAACCGGTATTGGCTATAAGTGTTAATTCAACAAGCAAATTGAGCTAAATTATCCCCACTGATGGTTCCACTTGTAACTCCATCAATATTATTACCACTACTTACATCCACTCAGTCTTGTCCATTAAATGCTTGTCATTGATATTGACATCCCTTATAAACAATTTGTTGGTTTGGGTTAGCAGTAGCAGCTAATTCTAGTTGTACCCAAGAACCATATTGACATTGATAAATCGAATTAGAAACGTTGGTAATATTACCATAAGTAGCATCTACTTGACATGTAACTGGTAAACTTGAAGCATCCACAGTGATGGTATTTGTAATTGGATTACCAATTTCAATGGTAGTTGGTTTGTTATTAATAGTGACTTCAATTTCTTGAGTAATGACTAACTTATAGTAAGTAGTACCATTATTTACTTGGTTAAATTGAGTTTCATATGCAACTCCATTAGTGGAAGTTAAATTAGTAACATTTTCTTCTTGACCAGTAATTGAATTAATTTGGTAACTAGTTCATTGATAACTAACCTTAACATTATTTGCAATATTAGGGTGAGTCCAGTAATTATCTTTAGCAATTGATAAAGTATTAGTTAAATTATTAGTTTGGTTATAAGTACTTGGATAATATGGTAAAGTTTGATTTTGGTTAACAATTCCGTTTAAAGTAACAGCAACTGTTTGACTTTGGTTTGTATAACCAACATTAATAATATTTGAGTAATATGATTTATTACCAATGGTTGCTTGCAAACAAAAATCAATACTTTGTTGGGTAATGAATGGAGTATAAGTAGCATTTGTGACTGCTTGATAATAATTATCACTTCCATCAGTGATGGGGGTAACTACTCCATCTTTAAAAGTACACCAGTGATAAGTAATCCCACTAGAAAACCAGAAATTATTGATGCCTGGTTGTAACTTTAAAGTAATTTGTTGACCATAACCAATTGAAGAAGTGTTTGTGGCAGATTCAATTAAAGGATAACTAACATTTACTTCAACACTAATCGTATTGGAAGTAACTTTAAAGTTTGGATCTAAAGTACTAAAGATAACTAAATAATAAGAAGCATTTTTTGAAACTTGATTGATTGTAAAACTACTACCGTGAGCAATCACTTCACTGTTACCAGTTTCAAATCATTCATATTCATAACTACTACTGTCAGTAAATTCACTTTGACCCCAATAAGAATTAGCGTTAACACTAAAATTAACATTGCTACCTTGTTCAACAGCAATCGCACTTGCCCCATTGGTGCTTTCGACTGCTGAACTAGCGTTAATACTTGCATTTTGATTAGCAAGATTAATGGTAATAACGTTGGCAGAGGTAAGTTGCAATTTGTTGGTTTTATTAATAAGAATAAGTTGGTACATTGAATATTGCATTCCAACGGAATTAATAGTTAACGAATTAGCATTTTCAGGATTGCTAATTACTTGTCATTCATACTTACCATCTTTATTTAATCCATAACCTTCTCATTGATAGGTTCAAGTATTTTTTAAACTTGGACTATTTCAATAAGAGTTATCAATGCTAATCGCAGTATTTTTACCGTAATTTAATTGATAAGTATTTGATTCATTAGCACTTAATCCATTCACACTTAAAATAATCGAATTATTATTAACATTAATTGAAACAACATTGGAAGTTAAACTAAAATTCTTATTAATCTTACTTGTGATTACTAACTTACACAACACATCATTAGTAACTGTAAAAGTGTATGTTGAAACTCCATCAACTGTCTTACTAGTTGATGAATCAGAAGTTATAAAGGTTCACGTATAAATTAAGTTTGGATTGTTTGCTCATTTAGCAGTATCAACTGTTAAAGTAACATCACTTGCATAATTAGCACTGGTTTGATTTGCACTAATGCTAACAGAATTTTTAACGACGTTAATGGTAAGTGAATTACTGGTAATGCTAAATCCAGCTCCATCATTAATGATTAATTCATAAGTAGCACTTTCATAAACAGTAAAAGTATAAGTTGGACTATTAGTTGCTTGGGTAGCTTTTACTCATTGACCAGTGCTACTATCATACATCATTCATTGATATGTGATGCCAGCAATGCTTGCTCATTGATTATTAGGAATATAAAGAG
Source organism: bacterium (assembly GCA_017645255.1). The sequence goes on along the minus strand of JAGCPI010000012.1, from coordinate 12,820 downwards.
TGCAACTACTGTCATAATCATATGAATCTTGTTTGGAAGCAATTAATAGCGAATCATTTTGGACATTAATTGTGATTGAATTGCTCGTAGTAGTTTTACCGTTAGCAAACGTAGCTATTGCTCGATAAACACCATTATTTAAAATATTAAAACTATAATTATTTCCACTATAAACATTGCTTCAAGTAGTTTGATTATTTTTAGTGATTTGTTGTTGTCATTCAATATGAACGTTGTGATCAATGCTAGGATTAATCGTACTTAAAATTGAATTAATACTTAAAGTAATCAATTGATTAGGACTTGCTTCATATTCATTATTAGTGTTATATTGATTATCACATTCAATTACTAATTTGCTTAAACCATTAAATTTAAAGCCCACATTAAAAGTATAAAGTTCATATTGACTAACAAAATTAATAAATGTTAATTGGCCAATGGTAGATTGGGAAGTTCCTTCATTAAAACTACGCATGCATGCAGCAGGTAAAGCATATTGATAATTACTTGTAGTTAATGAATAAGAACTAGCAATTGGTAATCAGTTTAAACCAAGTAAATATTCAAAATCCTTATTGGTTCAACCACTAGAAATTTTTGCATTTTGACAATAATTAACAGCACTAGGAACAAAAGTATTATTTTTGCTATTAACTAATTGGAAGTAACTGTACCCGTTGTCTCCAATACTCATTACCATTGGAACTATTTGAACATTGTTATAAGTATAGTTATTACTAAAAGTGATACTATTGTTATCAAGATCACAAGTTGCTTTAAATTGGATACTAAAGTTAATGGTGCAACTAAATTTGCTTAAATTATTGTTGTTAACTAAATTGGTAATTGAATAATTAAAATTCAATGCATCAATACTAAAAATACTTGCGTTAATATTTTTAATGTATTGTGTAATATTGTAGTTGAAATTTTGAATTAACACTCAGTGCAAAATTGAGGACACTCCAAAAATTGCTACCATGTCATTAATGTTTTTTACAGTATAGTTTAAAGCAGTAGTTTTTGTTCATGCTCCTGAAAAAGGATTAGTAGTACCTGGTTGATTAACTGTTTCTAAGTAAGCATTATCATTATAAGTAACATCATTATTAATGTTTTTAGCTTGTAGATTAGGAGTAGAGGTTAAAACATTATTTTGTTTTTTGGTATTACTAGAAGCAGTTGACTTATTATTGTTTTGGTAAATGGTACAACCTAAACTTGCCCCAACAATTAAAGATCCAATTGAAATAGCACTTAATGCACCTAAAATAATTTTGTTTTTCTTTTTCATAATTTTTTAACCCCTATCTATTTGGCTTTTGCCATTAAAGTGTCTTGTCAATTTAAATTACTATTATTATTCATCTTGTATAAAACAACATTAGTTGTGGTACTACTATCTAAAATATAAATTGGATTTGTAGTAAACGTAATCGTATCAAGCGTGTTGAAAGTTCACTTATTACTATCAACTCCATTTTGCGCATTCATTATTCAAGTATTGCTTGCATCTAATAAAGTAAATTGAACTTGATAAAAACCAGTTGCTAATGATAAAGCAGTTAAGTGATTTAACACATCATTTAATGAGTAATTAGTTAATGAATTGTTCTTTCAATTATTAAATAAATTTTGATAAATTGCGTATGGATTTGAAATTGAAGCATTTGGATTTGTTCAGGAGTCACTAGTTGCACTAAATGAACTACCACTTAAATCTTCATACATAATTTTGACGTTTAATAAAATTGGGTTAGTTAAATACATCGTAGTGCTGTCGCTATAAGGATTAATTTCTTCATCACTAATTGGTGCATTTCAACTAATATTTGGTGTTGAATTAAATTCAAAGTTGTATTTATCACTTGAATCTAAGGAATAAATTGAAGTACCGCTACTTGTTAGTGGACTTATTGCAGTTCCACTTGAGTTAGTAATTTCTAGACTTAAAGAGCTACTATTTTCATTAAATTGTCAGGTACTACTTGTAAATACAAATTGGTTCGCAAGATTAGTTGAAACTATACTTGGAGCGTCATAACTATAATTAATGCCATCATAAGCAAGTTCAACTTGAGCTTGCACTCTTCATTGATAATTTTGATTGCCAATTGTTCAAGCAAAAGGATTAAATCCGTTAATTCCAGTTGCTAATTGACCCGTTTTAGTTGCATTTTGCATTAATCAATAATTAGTAATGATTCCACAATAATTAGTTCCGCTTGGTAGCAAACTAGGATCAAAAGTAACTGCTTTTCCATAAGTATTTCAAGTCGAAGATCCACTTGCTTGATATTGAATAGCAAAATTAATTGCACTATATAAAGCAGTAGTACTATCTTGAGGAATGCTTAATTTAGTTCCGCTTGCATTTGCAAAATACTGACCATAATAAGCTGTGTTTGAAAGTTCACTATCAGTAATTGTGGTTGTTAGTGCATATGGATTAGTGTTGGATGCATCAGTGGTTGCGTTACTTGCAAATGCACTTGTTTGCCAGTTTACAAAGGAATTGAAATTGTAACTATAAGCATCATTTTCATTTGTAATCGAAGTATCAAAATTACTAGATTGTTGGCTTACAGTGCTGTTAATTGTAAAATCACTATCAGCATTATTTTTAGTAGCACTAGAAAACGTAGTGGTGATATTAATTGGATTAGCTTGCTTAATAGATTGGACTAACGTACTTCCATTATAGAATTGCACTTCAGCATAATATTGACCGGCTTCATAAATTGGAGCATATGGATTAGTTCATGTTGATAGTGCACTTGCAGTATCTCAATCACCACTAACAACTGAAATAGGACTATTATTTCCTACTTGATAAAGAAGAATTTTAATTTTACTGATGGAACTTAGTCCTTTCAAATACGTCCAGTTATTGGAAATTTGGAATTCAATTGGATTATTAATTAATTGCAAATAACTCATTGAATATGTAGAAGGAGTGGAAGTAGTACTAATTCCAATTGGAGTCATAGAAATGTTATTTCCGTTTGCAAAACAATTGACGGTTAAAATCGATGAATAAAAAGTGCCAATCACTTTTCCACTTGGATTTAATACATTAACTTGAATTGCATAAGTCCCATTTTCAGTAATTGCTGGTGAATTTCAACTTGAAGTATTATTGGCAGTAAAATTACTTAATTGTTCAACTGGAACAGTACTAATAACACCAGTATCTCCCAAACTTGTTGTTACGCTGTATAGATTAATTTCATATACTTTTTTCCCATCTATCATTCCACCATTAGCAATTTCTTGTAATCATCATCAATTAGCAAGAGCATTCGAACTTTCAAGTGCACCAGTTGCACTTGGAATTCTTAACTCACAATTTGCTAAATAAGGAACATTAACTGATGTATTTGAGTAACTAGTAGTAGAGCTATTAGCACCAAGAGTGTAAGCTGTATCAGTCTTTCCTTCTAGACCGATGTAAGTTCCTGCTGCATTTACTTGAGTAGTATTCGAAGTAATTGAAAAAGATGATACGGTTGGACTCACGGTGTTAAAAGCATTGTCAATATTTGAACCTGGAACAAAGTTATTATTGATTAAATAGTATGTTTGATACGGTACATATTCAGTCAAGGATGCTTTTGGAGTAATCGTTAAAGAAAAAGTATAACTTGATAATACTTGGGGTAAGGTTATTGTTCCGTTATCTCACAAAAGCGATTCAGGGGAAGTATTTGATGATCCTGAACCTAACGACCAGCCAGTAGCACTACCTTTAGTATCTAGTTGAAAATCACTACTATAATTTTGAGTAACAATTCCATTAGTGGTTTGAATATTTGATACGGTGTTTGTCCAATTAATAGTTCAATTATAAAAATCACGAGAAAATGGTCCACTAGTACCATAGGCATTATTAAACACATTTAATCAAAATTGAGCAGTTTGATCATCAGTTGGAGGCACTAATTGAACAGTTGCATTGCGACCATACGGCACACTAATTTGTGATTGGTTGGAAACGCTTTTATCAGTCATTAAATTATCTTGATTAAAATTTACTGCACTTGCTTGCAAAGCAATGGTAGTCGTATTACTATTAACATCTATGTAAATCGGAGCAGAATAGATTGAAACATTATTAATCGTAACTTTTAAGCGGTAAGTTCCACCTTGTAAAACATGTAATCAATAACTAGTTTGATTTGGGTTGGTATCATAATCACCAGTTGTTGAGGTGCTATTGCCAGCAATAATATCAAAATAACCATCTCCAAAGTAAACATTAGGAATGCTAAAAATTACACTATTTGGTGAATAATTATTATCTACTATCTTATTTCATTCTTGGTTAACAATATTATTTGGATTTTGCAATCAGTAGGTTGTATCACCAGTGTATACTTGTCAATTATAAGTAACCCCAGCAGGTAAATCAGTTAGATTGCTAACTACCGCCATGGTAACTTTATCACCATAATCATAAGTATAACTATTTGATGAATTGTATCAAGAACTGTTTGAAGATGAAAAAGTGTCACTATATGAACCAATTGTTACGGTATCATTAGTTGGATTAATAACGATTGGATTTGAAATAAGGGCAGGAGTTCCACTTGCCCAATTTGAATTAGTTAATTTTATTCAATAATAAATTTTAGTTTGGACAGTAATACAACTAGTACATTTAATTGATTGTCCATCTTTTGATCCATACAAATTTAAATTATTTGGACCATAAAAAACGGGACTTGTATAGGAAGGGATGCCTCCTCAACCATTTTCATCATTAATATTATAAGTGGCAGATGCACTATTTTGCGGAATGCTAATTGGACTTACATTTAATGGATAGATGGTTCCACTTGGATTAGTTGTTGCATTATAAATATCACTTGCATTAAAAGTGCTACTTGTTGAACAATATCATTGATAGGAATTACCATCTGAATTTTTCGCCCAGTAATTAGTTGGATCTAATTGTAATGGTAAAGATTGACCAAAAGATGCACTATAAACTCCTTGCACTTGACCACTATCGTTAGCAATGGCAATGGTGTTTTCACTTACTTTTACTTGGACAATGTTGGAAGAAACTGTAAAAATTGTTGTGCTGTTACTTGTAGCATTAATGACTAATTGATAAAAACCCGCTTGACCATTAACCGCATAATTATTAGTGTTAATTGAAGTTAAAGATAGATTATTTGCATTTTGTCCGTAATACCAATTATAAGTAATTTGTAAATTAGTATATCCAGTTGGAACCATTTTGTTATTATTTTGCAAGAAAGTTGGACTACTTCAATCAACTTGGCCTTTATTGATAACTAAATTTGCCAAACTTCCATATAAAAACGAATAAGTATTTCCACTATCTAAAGTAACATCTTTACCACTGGTATTAATTGCAAGCGTATCCCCAACTACTTCTACAATTACTGGTTGTTCGGTAGCAATTTTAAAATAAACAGTTTGGCTGCTAGAACCACTAGGAATCACTTGGGAAATGGAAGAATATTGCACGCTTAATTGGTATGCTCCTTCTTCGGCTCCATTATTCATCCCGTTAGTAAAAAATTGAGCATATTGATATTGATTAGTAGTGGTGTTTAAGTTATTATTGATGGTAGTTCATGTTCCATTTCCATCATTGTAAGTTCAAGTATAAGTTGGATTTAAATTGCTATTATCATTGAAGTAATTAATTCAATAAGTACTTGGGGTAATAATTTGCATGGAACCATACTTTACTACGTAAGCAGTATCTTTCCCTGAAATAATGGAATTACTATCACCAGCAGCATTCGTACTACCAGAAGTCATACTTAATGCTAAACTTGTTTGTTGTAAACTAAAGGTTAATAATGGTGAAGTTACACTAAACGTAGTTCCATTACTTAATGAACCAGTAATGACTGCGTAATATTGAGCTCCATTAGTTAATGAGTAAAAACTAAAATTTGGTAAATTGTTTTGACTAACTTGATAAGATTTTCCGTCTACTTCAACATATCATGAACAAGAATTAATACTACCAAAATTTCAGTTTCAACTTGTAGCATTAGCTCCATAATTATTAACATTTAATTGAATTTGCGTGCCATAATTAGTTAAATATTGATTATTAGTATTATCTTCAGGAGCTAAAGTATTAAATGATCCTGCAACCATGCTTTGCACAGTAAATTGCGGAGTTACATCAACAATCTTAACGGTTGGAGTAGTAGTAGCACTTACTTCATTGGTCGTTGTATTACCTTGATTTCAATTTTCATTCGTAATGACACAATAATAACTATAAGTACTATTGCTAGTAGGTAAAGTACTACTACCATTGTAAGTAGTTACATTATTGCCTAACACCGTGATGGTAGCACCAGTACCAATTTTGACTCCATTCTTGTCATTGGCACCATAGTACCAAGTGTAAGTATAACTACTTGGAATGTTACTACTTGCTCACGCTCCAGTTGCACTTAAGGTAAATGGAGCCCCAAATGGAATGGAAATTGGATCACTAGTAGAAGTTGAAGTTTCACCATTGTAAGTAGCAGCAATGCTTACATTTTGGTTAATAAGATTTAAAACAATCGCACCGGACGTAATTGATAAACCATTGTAAGTAAGTACTAATCTATAAGTTGCATTTTGCACTAAAGCATATGCTAAATTATAAGTTTCACTCGTAGCTTCTGTGATATTTACCCATTCATTGGTGGTATTTAAAGTTTGTCATTGATAAGTAGCACCAGCAACAGTTGCTCAATATCCAGTTGGACTAAAACTTAAATTGCTTGCTCCATATCAGCAAGTAAGTACATATTCATTTACTCCATTTAAACTAGGAAACGAAACACTACTTCCATCAGGATTAGTACCCATGCCAGTTAATGGTAAAACTGCATCTTGGACATTAATGCTAATACTATTAGAAGTTAATTCAAATTGCTTTCCATTTTCAGTTCAAGTAATCTGTAAAACATAAGTATTGCTTTTTTCTGCATAGAATTCATACGAAGCAGTAGTACCAGTATTGTTATTAATGCCATTAGTATTATTATTAAGTACTTCATTACCTTTGGCAACACTGTTATAGTACCATTGATAACTAACGTTCGTTCAATATGGAGTTTTTAATGATAAAGTAACTGCATCGCCATACTTTGGAGTTAAATTACTTGCTTGAATTTGAATTAAAGAGTAACTAACATTAATGGTAATGTTAGTGGTACTAGTAATTTTAAAACTACTAGAAATATTTGGATCAGTAATTACTAATGTGTATTGCAATTCATCTTGGGTTGGATTTAATAGTAAAGTTTGAGTATTCGCACTATCATTATTGGTAATTGGCAATAATGCTCCATCACTTGCAACTTCATATCAAGTGTACTTTAATCCACTAAAATACTTGCTAGCATCACTATTAGCTCAGAAGTTAAAGTTAGAACTAGTAGAAGGAGTTGGAGTTAAATAAGTATTTTCACTATAATTGGCATCAACTTGGGTACTAGAACGATTTGCACTATTATTTTGTCCGGCATATCCGCTAATGTTAACATTTAAGTTAATTGGGTTTAACGTAATAATTTGGGAACTAATACTTTTACCCCCTTGCAGTGGAACGATTACTAATTGCACATTAGTTCCACTACTCAAGATGGGGTTAGGCAAAGTGATTTCAGTTAAGCCAACTGCACTCTTATAAGCTGTTGAATTGTCATTTAAATACCATTCAAAAGTATAATCATTCTTATTTTGAATGAAATACTTAGTTTGTACTTGAATGCTTGGAGTATAACCATAAACTACATTATAAGTACCTTCATTAACCATGCTAACTGGACCGTTGGTTTCAGTAACTGCCCCAATGGAAATGGTATTACTTTGGACATTTAAAACAATGGTAGTAGTTAAATCAAGACTACCAAAAGTACTGATGTTTTCTGGTTGTGGCAAATTGTTAGGCAAAGTTGTTTTAATATTGCCACTAATCGTTAAGGTATAAATACTAGATGTAGCAAAACTATCAATTGCATACCATGGATTAAAGGTACTATCATTAGTGGATGTAGTTTGAATAACTGTTCCCCGATCTTTTCAAGTGTATGTTAAACCATTTTCATAGATTTGGTTAAATCCATCACTTGCATTTGTATTTGGATTATTTCAATAATCACTTAATCCTAAAGTATATGCATGTGCATAATTTAAGAAATAGTTATTACCTCCAGTATTAGGTAATAAGTTTGTATTGCTTGGATTAGTGGTTCAATTGTTTTCACCTTTGTAAACATTCACGCTTAATGTTGAGTTAACAACACTTACTGATAACGGAGTGGAAGTTAAAGTAAAACCTGATTGTTTATTCGAAGTAATGACCAACTTAAGTTGGACATTTTGCATCGCAATAAAAGCATAATAATCAAAGTTTTGGGAACTATTTGGATTAATACTTTGTCATTTAACTTGTCCGTTAGTGTAAACTGCGTATTCCCAGTTATATTGAAAGGAGTCATACAAATCATAAACGTTTAAGTTTAAAACGTTTAAATAAATATAACTACCATAAGTAGCAGTTAACGATCCTTGCGTTAAATTATCGTTATTAATTTTTCCATAAGTATTTTGGACATTAATGGCAATTGTGTTGCTAGTTGGAGCTACCGTAATAGTTGAAGTTAATTTAAATCCAGGAATGTTCGCACATGTAATTGTTAATTGGTCAGTTTGACTAGCAATTAAATAATTAATTGGTAAATCAGCATTGGTGCCAATAGTTTGGCCATTAGCATTAGTTCATTGGTATGTCAAAGCAAAATTACTTGGATTATTTAATCAATAACCATATGGACTAACAGTGGCATTATTTCCGTAAGTAATTTGGTAATTTTGGTTGGAATTATAATTTTGATTTTCAACTTGTAATTGCAAATAAGACGAAGTAGCATTTGGCAAGATAGTAATGGTATTTGAAGTAATTGGACTTGTTTGCCCAATATCACCCTTCATAACTAAGCGATACGTGATACCGGTTTTAGCTTGACTTGGATATAAATCGCTTAAAAATAAAGCATATTTACTTAATGAAGCATAAGATCCAAAATTGGTTTCCCCAATTTCAGTAAACTTATTATCATTCATCAATCCCCATTGTCATTGAAATTGGTTTGCTGAATTAGTAATTGCATTGGAAGAATTAGCATCATCAATTTGTAATGTTACTTGTTGCCCATAATCATATTGGTATGTATCTTGTAATTGGTAAGAATTTGATGATTGACTAGTTCCTTTTAAATCAATGGTTAATTTAGGAGTACCAACATTTACTAAAATTGAATTGGAAGTGATCGCAAAATCAGGATTATTTTTATTGGTAATTACTAAATAATAAGTACCACTATTACTTGATTTAGCGTCAGTTATAGAAAAACTCGTTCCAGTTCCTAGGGCAGTACTATCTCCTTGCTTGTATCATGTATAAACAAGATTTTGATTATTAGTTAATCAATAAGAATCACTTGCTAAAGATAAGGTTAAATTTGAACCGTAGTTAATGTAATTAGTATAATTAGCAATACTTGGTTGAATGGTGCAATTCTTTTCTGTCACAATGATGGTAATGCTATTGCTTGGATTTAAAGCAAAATCAGCATTGGTGGGATCAGAAATTTGTAACCGATAAGTACCATCAAGGTTATTGATGGTAGGAGTATAGGTTTTTTGGGTAGCACCTTTAATTGGTTGGAAACTTCAAGTTCCACTCGTTGAATTTTGAACATACTTATATCATTGGTAAACATAATTAGGATTATTAAGATCTTTTCAATAAGAACTAGTAATTTGTAAAGTTACTTGGTTACCATATACGACGTTAATGTTTCCATTCGCAGTTTGCGTAATGTCAGAATTAGCACTTGGAGTTGGGTTAGTAGCAATTTCTAGTTGAGTATTTGCTACTCCTAAATTAATGATCGTAGTTAATGGAACAAAGGCTGCATTGGTTGGATTAGAAATTTTTAATTGATAACTTACGTTACTTGTTAAGGAATTAATCGCATATGGCAAATATTGACTAGTGCTTTGCACACTTTCAATAGTTGAAGAGTTAACGACTTTTGATCAAGTGTAAACTAAACCATTAACATCAGTTCATGCTTGCGCATCATTCAATACTAATTGCACTTTACTTCCGTATGGAATTTGTTGGGCATTCGCATATGCTGTACCTTGAGGATTATTAGCCACAATTCTAATGGAATTGTTCTTAATATTAACCGTATAGGAATTAACAGATGTAGTAGTAAATTCTCCATTGTTGGTGGTAATTACTAGTTTAAATACTTCATCAGTAATAGCAGTGAAGCTATAACTAGCAGCATTAGGGGCATTTTGAATTGGTTCAAACTTCTTGCTGCTATTATCATATACTTCTCACGTGTAGTTAATTCCTGATATATTTTGTCATGCTTGATTAGCACTTAAAGTTACTTGGGTACCATATTGGGCATCATAAATGCTGCTATTTGCATTGGCATTACTATTAGTATTAACAATACTTAACGAACTAGTATTGACATTAATGGTAATGGAATTTGAAGTTAAAATCTTCCCATTTGGTAAAGTTACTTGTAAATAATAACGATAGGATTTATAACAATTAAATTGATAAGTAGGACTAGTGGCATTGGCAATTGTCATCCCTGGATTTGAATTGCTGGGACTTGCTTGCACTCATTGATAAATATTATTTGCTCCACTAATAATCGTACTTTGGGCAAAGTTAATGGATAAAGTAACTTGGTCATTATAATTGAACATGTAAAGATTATCATTGTTTGGAGTTTGACCTTCTACATCAATTACCACGTCGTTTAATTGACCAAATTTAAAACCAATGTTAAAAGTATATAGTTGTTCTTGGCTAACAATACTAATGAATTGGGCTTGTTGTTGATATGATTGGTTCATGCCACTATTTAAACTACGAGCACATCCATCTGCTAATGCTCCTTGGTAATTACTAGTAGTAATAACATTACTTGCACTAATTGGTAATCAACCAATGGTTTGTAAATTAGTAAAGTCACTGTTAGTTCAGTTACTAGAGATATGAGCATCATTACAATAACTAGCTTTCGAAGGAATCAAAGTGCTAGCTAATGAATTAGTTAGCACTAAATATGCATAAGCATCTTGCCCGTTATTAATTACATTCGGAGTTAATGCAACGTTATTATATGTGTATGTGTTATTAAAAGTTAAAGTAGCATTATCAGCCTTACTAATTACTTTAAACCCCACGTTTAAAGTAATCGTACACCGATAATTAGTTAAATTATTATTGTTTGTAATATTCGTAAGTGCATAATTGAAATTAGAAATGCTAATGGAAAATTGTTGTTGCAAAATTGATTTTAGATATTGAATTAAAGTATAGTTTAAATTTTGAATTAGTGTTCAGCGTAAAATTGATGACACCCCATAAATTTGCACCATGTCATTAATTTGTTTGTTGGTATATTGTAAAGCGTCTTTTTTAGTTCAACTACTTCCTTGCGGATTGGTAGTAACGTTTTGGTTAAGAGTTTGCAAATATGCGTTATCATTGAAGGTAACACTATTATTAACTTGAGAATTCGAATTAGCAGCTAAATTATCAACTTGCTTCTTATTCGTTTTAGTTAAATTAGCATCATTCTGATTGCTGTTATATTGTACACACGCTAAACTTGATCCAATTACAAGTGCACCAATTGAAATTGCACTAAGAGTACTTAAAATAATTTTGCTCTTTTTCTTCATAATTAACTCCTACTTTTTAATGTTTTTTGAAAGTTAAGTAAACGCTATTTTAGTATTTTATTTCAAATTTCCTATTTCTATTCTTTTATAAAGTTATGTAAAAATAAACAAAATTATTTACTACGTTGGTAATTGCTAGTTTCAAACTAATGTTCTTATTATCATCATTAGTTAGTGTTAGTTCATTATTTTTAATTTAATTATTTGTTAAACCGGTATTTAACTTGTAATTGTTCAATTTAATCCTCACTGCATTTCTCATTAAATACTTACTTTAATTAGCTTGGTTAATAATCTTTAATTCATTCGTTGCATTACTATTCACATACGTAAGCAAATTTTATTAATTGCATGAAGTAAAAAGAATTAACTAATGAATTCACAGTTAATTCATATTAATAATGAAGATATAAGACCGTTGTCAAGGAAAGAACAAGTTAAATTTATGCTTCATAATTAACCAAATATTTCCTATTACTTGATAGTAATGAACTAATTTGGTTATTATTAATTACACTCACTCTAATAAAAAAATACTTGGTGGGATAGGCATACTGATTTATTTATTAGACTGGGTATTTATACAACTAATAATTGCACTCATCACAATGCAACTTAAAAAACTAAGTAGAACATAGGATGCAAACATTTTCATCATTTTCTTTTTTTCATCTAAATGATTATCACTTGTTAATAAAACTAATAAATTATCACTAAACTAACAATTTTAGTTTGCTAAACTCCTCAGAAATAATCATTAGCAAATAGCAATGTTAAATAAAAATCATAATAAAAGAATAGAAGTTTTTGACTCTTCTATTCTCCCGAATTGCAAGTTCAAGTGCAACGCTTGTAGTTCGAGAAAATTATACAAGAAATAGGAGAATTTTAAACTGGGACATGAAATTTGGACAAAAATTCAAATTTCGTGTTTTTTTATTATAATTGATTTCTAAATTGAACTGGACTCATTCAGTTCAATCCTAAAGTGAAATTTCAAGTGCAACGACTCTAAAAGGAGTTATTGCACTTTTTT
>JAGCPI010000011.1 GCA_017645255.1 bacterium | reverse complement strand
GTTGACGTTGAGTTAAGTGAATACGACTTAACACGTGGAAGAATTCTATATCGCAAGAAATAAATAGATAAGGAATAACAAGATGAAAGTAAGAGCATCAGTTAAACCAATCTGTAAGGATTGTATCGTCATTCGACGAAAAGGAGTTGTGCGTGTGATTTGTAAAATCAAAAAGCACAAGCAACGTCAAGGCTAATTATTAGGAGAACAGACATATGGCACGTATTTTAGGGGTCGATATTCCCGAAAATAAAGCAACAAAAATATCATTAACTGCAATCTACGGAATTGGATACACGACTGCCAAGAAAATCTGTGAATTGGCAAAAGTTGATCCAGAAAAGAAGGTTAAAGATCTTTCTGAAACTGAATTAAGTGAATTGCGGAAAGCAATTGACCATTTACGAAATGATGAAGGATTGTTGATTGAAGGGGAACTAAGAAAAAAAGTTAACCTTGCCATTAAAAACGAAATGGAAATGGGTTCTTACCGTGGCATTCGGCACCGGCGGAATCTTCCCGTTCGTGGTCAACGAACTAGAACCAACGCAAGAACACGTAAGGGTCCACGTAAGACTGTAGCCAACAAGAAAGTCGAATCAAAGAACTAGAAATCAGGAGTTTAACACATCATGGCAAAGAAGAAAAAAATTGGATTTACTTCCGGAATTGCATATATTCACTCTTCGATGAATAATACCATTGTAACGATTGCTGATCCAAACGGAAACGTAATCAGTTGAGCTTCATCTGGAACCATTGGTTACAAGGGTACGAAGAAATCTACTCCATATGCTGCTGGTGTCGCATCAGAAACTGCTGCGAAGAAGGCATATGATTTAGGTTTACGCAGTGTTGACGTTGCAGTAAATGGAATTGGTAAAGGTAAAGAAACTGCAATCCGCAGTTTAGAAGTTGGGGGATTAAAGATTACATCCATCGAAGATGTAACCCCTATTCCACATAACGGTTGCAGACCACCAAAGAAACCACGTTAGTCCTTGGAGCAACATTAATGCAAAAATTTATTAAATATAACATCGACTTTAGCAAAGATTCCACTGATGAAACTGCCAAAGTGACTTTAAAGCCACTTGAAAGCGGTTTTGGACACACTTTAGGAAATGCATTACGGCGTGTTTTAATGAATAATATTCCCGGAGCAGCTGTATTTGCAATTAAAATTCCAGGAGTTAGTGACGAATTCAAGACGATTAAGGGTGTAAAAGAAGACGTTCTTGAAATTAACCTTAATCTAAAGCGGTTAGTTCTAAAAATTGATGATAATGTTTTTTCTGAAGATGAACTAGCTAATTTAAAACTTGAAAGTTGACCAACCTTGAAAATAAATTTCCAAGGTCCAGGTATTGTCAGAGCCAAAGACATCGAACTTCCTGCTGGATTTCACATTATTAATGACGATTTAATTATTTGTGAAGTTACCAACGACAAAAAGTTTGAAATGGAAATTTATGCTACGACCGGTCGTGGATACAGCACATTTGAAGAAAATAAAGAACGCATTAATTCAATGTCAATCATTTCTCTTGACTCTCAATTTACTCCAATTCTTAATGTTGGATATTCTGTTGAAGAATATAAAACATCTAAGAATAAAAATAGTGACGCTTTAACTTTAACTGTAACAACCAATGGAACCATCAAGCCAATTGATGCGATTGCGATTGCAGCCAAAATTTTAAGTGATCACTTTGAACCATTAATTGACTTAAATGAAAAGTACAAAGAAATGGAAGTAATGCGGGTCAAGAAAGAAGAAGAATCTCATCATGAATTGTCAAGTCCAATTGAAGATCTTGATTTAAGTGTGCGTAGTTATAATGCATTAAGACGTGCCGGAATTAAGACGGTTCAAGAATTAGTGGATCATACCAAAGAAGAAATTGAACACATTCATAATTTAGGAAAAAAATCATTACGGGAAATTTTACAAAAATTATCTGATCATGATTTGTTTCCTAAGAGTAATTAATAATAGGAGAAATTAATGTCATATATTAATAAGCCAGGAAAAACTAGTGCATGACGAAAAATGGTAATGCGCCAACAAGTTTCGGATGTATTAGCCTATGGAAGAATTACCACCACAGTTACCAAGGCCAAGGAAACCCAACGTCACGTTGACCGCCTTATTACATTAGCTAAACATGATACGCTAGTAAACCGCAGACGAGCATTAGAAATTTTGCTAAATACGCAAAAGTACAGTGCAAAGGAACTAATGCGAAAATTATTTAGTGATATTGCAACCGAATATGCTACTCGAAACGGGGGATATACCCGTGTATTAAAACTTGATCGTCGACCAGGTGATAATACTCAATTAGCTGTTTTGGCGTTAGTTAAATAATTATACCCAATCTTTAGAGATAAAAAAATAAAGCAAGTTTTTTACGCTTTGCTTTATTTTTTGTTTACTACAAATTGATAAAAAATAATTGCTAAATAAGAAGCTTTTTTAAGCAAGAAAAATAAAAATAAAGCAATGATTAAATTCACTGCTTTATTTTCTTTAATAATTTATTTTGTTATTTTTGATTAGTGATGAATTAATTAATCATCATCTTCATCATTTGATTCTAGTTTTGCGTCATTCTTTCAGATGTGACGTTGTAATCATAGAACCCGGTTGTCAGCAGTAATTAAACTGTTTTGACTTAGACGGAAACCATCTTCAATATCCCGTGTTTCGCTTAGATCTTTTAATGCATCGTCAATGAATCACTTTCAGAAAGAGTATGTTTCGTGGTCCTTAATGTTGAATAATAAGTCAGCAATTTTGTCAACTCTTTCCCGGTCATCTTGTTCGCATCTTAATAATTCTTGCACAATTTCTAATGGGGTTGCAAAATTTCTTAATTCCATTAATTCTTCTTTTTTGCATCCTGCATTAGGTAATGTATCAATCTTATCAAGATAACCATAAATTAATTTAACGTGTACATCATCTTTATCATGAGCAAGTTCATAAATGTAGTTTGCAAGGTTTAGCATTCCCATTTGTCTTGCTTGTTGGGATAAATAGATGTAATACATTGCTAGTTCGTGCAAGTGATAAAAGTGTTGACTTAAAGCAGCGATTACAGTTTTATCCTTTTTAATTTTAATATCCATTTTTTTACTCCTTTTCTTTTATTATTAAAGGTTAAATTATAATATATTTTGTTAAATTTTTTATTAATATTTTTTTATAAATGATGACAACAAGTACAAAAATCATTGATTATACAAACGCAATTACGAACTTTAACGTAAATAATTTAATCGTTAAACCATTTAAAAAAAATGAAGTAAATTCTTCATTGTTAAGTAACATTCCAACAATCAAATCATTAAATTCATGAATAAAATGAAAGTTAATTTACAGTACTTACGTTTTAATTTTTTTAGGAACTTTAACTTTATGTTTATTCTTTTCATTTATCGGGTTATATGTTAAACACGAAGCAAATTATGAAGGGGTATTAATTGCTGCAATTGTCTTTGCTATTATTTTTATTTTGCTGTATGCGTGCTTAATTATTGGATATGGGATTTACCAAAAAATTCTGTTTAAAAAATTAGCAGTGAAATTAAAGTTGTTAATTAAACATGAAGTATTAATTAATGATTGAAAGCAATATCCAGAAATCTTGCAAATGATTAATTATGCTAATGAACCTAATACGTGAGCAAAAACACATTTGAACATGCCCCATTTAACTTATTACGGAATGAATATTGCGTTAATTTATTTATTAACAAAATTAGTGGATTTAACTAAATAATGGTCAATACTTTAATTATTGTTAAAGATTTATTTTTTAAATTTCCCCAACAAGATCAATGGTTTTTTCAAAACCTTAATTTCACAATTGAAGATAATACAAAAGTGGTCATCTTTGGTAAAAATGGGAGTGGAAAAAGTACCTTAGGTAAATTGTTAGTTGGTTTATATTTACCAACTGTTGGTCAGGTCGTTGAAAATAATAATCAGGCACCCAATGATTTTTTTAGTAGCATGATTTTTCAAAATCCAGACCACCAAATAATTGGATCAACCGTCCTTGAAGAATTAGCATTAACCAGTGAAAATTTAAATGTTAGTCAAGACAAAATGCATTGCTTAGTTAAGCAAATTCTACAGCAGTTTGATTTAACTAAATATCAAGATACACGCATTGACGCATTATCAGGAGGTAATAAACAAAAGTTATGCATTGCTAGTTGCATGCTAACAAATCCTAAAGTAATTATTTTTGATGAAGCAGAAAGTTTTTTAGATACTTCTGATCAAATTAAAATTAATCAACTTATTAATTCTTTACATACTAAATTTAAAAAAACAATTATTTTAATTACGCACCAATTAAGTGATTTAATTGCTGCAAATAAAGTAATTTATTTAAACCAAAACCATGAAGTACAAATTTATCATCCAAATGATTTTTTACAATTAATTGTTAACAATCAATTGCCAAACGTAATTGGTAAAAATGATTTGATGCAATTAAATCAATTTCTAAAGCTACCATTACTTACTTCGTTAAAGGAAGCAGTTAGGTTTTTAATTGAACATGAACATAAAAATTAAATTAAGTGATGTTTGTTTTGGATACTTAAGTAAAAATTTAATTTTACAGCATTTAAACTTTACTTTTGAAGCAAACCAAATTTATGGAATAATTGGTTTAAGTGGATCTGGTAAAAGTACTTTTTGTCGATTAATTGCCAATTTGATTTTGCCTAGCAGTGGTCAAATAAATTACTTTGATGAATTAGTAATTACTAATCGTAAAAAATGCAAGAAACTTTATTATCAATTAAATGAACAAATTGGCTACGTCATGCAATTTTGCGAAAAGCAATTACTTGGTAATTCCGTGTTAGAAGAAGTATTAATGGGTTATCAAAATTTTCATGGGAAGCATGAAAGTGATGAATCATTAGCAATTGAATGATTAGAGCAACTAAATTTTGATAAACGTTTAATTACTAAAAATGTGTTTGCGATTTCACAAGGACAACAACGCAAGGTAGCGTTAGCTTCCATTCTCATTCTTAATCAACCAGTTTTAATTCTTGATGAACCAACTGTTGGGTTAGATTATGAAACAAAAATTGCATTAACCACCATTATAAAAAAACTAAGGCAAGAAAATAAAATCATCATCATTATCAGTCATGATTTTGACTGACTATATTCATTGTGTTCTTGTTGCTTGTGATTAGATGATAAGCAAATTAAATTTAATGATGAATGTCCCCATTTCTTTTTTAATTCCCAATTACTTAATTGTTTCAACCATGTTCCATTTATGGTTCAATTCCTTAAAGAATATGAACAGCAAACTAATAAAACAATTTTAAACAAAGCAAAATATTTAACATTAACTGATTTTTTCAAAGATCATAAATTACCTAATTAATGAATACATACCAAAATATTTACTTACAACGTAGTTGATTATACAAAATGCATCCATTGCTCAAATTTTTAATGTTCTTATGACTCATGATTAGTGTTTTTTTACCCAATGGATTTCTCGGTTTGATTTGCATTACGTTTTTTACGTTGTTACTTTATTGTTTAAGTTTTCTAAACTGAAAAAGTTTCCTAAAAACTTTTTGTTGATTATTAGTTTGAATGTTCTTATTATTCATTATTGACTGGTTTACTTATCACCAAAGTGACGCTACTACTAGTTTTAGTATTAATTACAATTTGTGGGGAACCTTAAGTGGAATTTATGTCATTAAAAATGATCTTGTTGTTTATCATTTATTTGCTTATGGTTCGTCATGATATCAATTAAATATTTTCACGATTGTGATTGTGGTTTATATTTTTTGAAAATTATTTGACATTTTTCTATTAATTCAAATGTTAATTAAAACAAGTAGTGAACTTGCATTAAATAATGGTTTTAGAATGCTATTAAAACCATTAAATTATTTACACATTAATACTAGTAGTTTAGCTGTCATCTTCACCTTAACCTTACGGTTTATTCCAAATTTATATCATCAATATCATGATGTATGCCAAACCCAAATTAGTAAAGGAGCATTAAATGGTAATTTTAGGTGGTGAAAAAGATTAAAAGTGTATGCTACTTCTTTTCCACCGTTGTTTTATTTAGCATTTGAAAATGCTTCCTATTTAAGTGAATCAATGGTGATCAAAGGATATAACCTGAAAAGTAAGCATCATTTATACTTTAAATATCATGTGCATTATTATGATGTAATTTTGTTTGGTTTGAGTTTTGGTTTATTTATCTTTTTAATTTATTTAATCGCTTCCCACACCATGTTTGCTCCTTTTGGAATTGCAAATAGTATTATTTTGAATAACATTAATTAAATATGAATTTTTATTTATTAAGATTAAGTTACGATGGATCAGGTTTTTTTGGGTGTGCTAAACAACCATACATTCGCACGGTACAAGATCAAATCGAAAAAGTATTACGCAAATTATTTAATGAACCTACCATTGAAGTAGTGTTTGCTGGTCGCACTGACAAAGGAGTGCATGCAATTAACCAAGCATGTTCTTTTGGCATTGAAAATAAGAGTAAGTATTCATGTAAACACATCGTGTTTATTTTAAATAAACTGTTACCTAGTGATATTCGCATCAAAAGTTGTCAAGCAAAACCAGGTTTCTTTAATGCTCGATTTGATTGCAAAGAACGCAGTTATATTTACTATTTAGAATTAGCTCCCCACAATATTTTTTTACGAAATTATGTGTTTGCTTATAATGGAATAATTAACTTTAAGAAACTTAAGGAAGGTGCCAAAATTTTTGTCGGGGAACATAATTTCTTAAGTTATAGTACTAGTGAATTAACAAACACCATTCGTACTATTACTAAATTTAGCGTGACTAAAGTTAAATCGAATTTAATTAAATTTCATATTACTGCTAATGGATTTTTGCGTAGTCAAATTCGCATGATGATTGGATGCTTATTAAAATACAACGAACAAAAATTAACTAAAAATGATTTGCTTAACTTATTAATTCACCCCCAAAAAGGGAAAGCTATCTTTAAAGTAGACGCCACTGGTTTGTATTTTGCCAATGCAAAATACTAATCTTTAGCATTATTGAAATATTTGGATTTGTAATCCTGTTAAACTTCCTTATAAAATCCAAATATTTTTTTAAAATCATTTATAATATCACTATATTTTAGTACACAACATAAGTTGTATATTTTAAGGAGAAAAAATGCCTACCATTGCTCAATTAGTGCGCAGTGAACGCAAGCAAAAGAATAAAAAATCTAAGTCTCCAGCTCTTTTAAAAAACTGGAATACTTTGGATAAAAAAACAACGGAAATTCCTTCTCCATTTAAACGGGGTGTATGTACTCGGGTCGGAACCATGACTCCTAAGAAACCTAACTCCGCTTTACGGAAATATGCAAAGGTTACATTAACTAACCAACAAGAAGTATTAGCATATATTCCTGGTGAAGGTCACAACTTACAAGAACACAGTGTTGTTCTTGTTCGGGGTGGACGGGTAAAGGACTTACCTGGGGTACGTTACCACATTATTCGGGGAACCCTAGACTGTGCTGGGGTTGAAAACCGGAAACAACAACGTAGTTCTTACGGTGCAAAGAAAGATGCATCCGCAACCAGTACGACAGCAGCACCAGCTGATAAGAAACCAGCTAAGAAATAGAGTGCGGAAGGGAAATTTATTATGCGGAAATTAAAACCAGAAAAAAGAAAAATTCTACCTGATCCAATTTATAATTCCCGACTTGTTGCTCGTACAATCAACATGATTATGTATGCGGGAAAGAAAGGATTAGCCGAA
Source organism: bacterium (assembly GCA_017645255.1). The sequence continues at coordinate 35,820 of JAGCPI010000011.1, read as the reverse complement.
AAGATTTTATACGGTGCTTTCCAAAAGATTGGTAAGAAAACCAACAAGGATCCACTAGAAATCTTTAACAAGGCACTTGATAACGTAATGCCATCGATCGAATTAAAAGTTCGTCGGATTGCAGGTGCTAACTATCAAGTTCCAACTGAAGTATCACCTGAACGAAGAGTTACTCTTGGTTTACGCTGAATCATTACGTACGCAAGACTTCGCAAGGAAAAAGGAATGCAAGATAAATTAGTAGCTGAAATTATTGATGCTTCCAACAACACGGGTGCAAGTGTAAAGAAACGGGAAGATACTCACAAGATGGCAGAAGCCAACAAAGCATTTGCATATCTTCGCTTCTAATAAGGATTATTTACAATGGCACGAGAAATCGAATTACAAAAAATCCGTAACTTCGGAATTATGGCCCACATCGATGCTGGTAAAACTACCACTAGTGAACGGGTATTGTTCTTAGCTGGTAAGATTCACAAGATCGGTGAAGTTCATGAAGGTGAAGCTACCATGGACTGAATGGTACAAGAAAAAGAACGGGGAATTACCATTACTGCAGCTGCTACTACCGTAATGTGAAATGGATGTCGCTTAAACTTAATCGACACTCCAGGACACGTTGACTTCACGGTTGAAGTAGAACGGTCATTAAGAGTACTTGATGGTGCAGTTACTGTTTTGGATGCTCAAAACGGAGTTGAACCACAAACTGAAACAGTTTGACGACAAGCTACTAAATATGAAGTACCAAGAATTGTTTATGTTAACAAGATGGATAAGGTTGGAGCTGATTTCATCTTCTCACTAAACAGTTTACACAGTATTTTGGATGCCAATGCATTTGCCATCCAATTACCAATTGGTGCGGAAAATGACTTTAAAGGTGCAATTGACTTAGTTACCATGAAAGCTCGTTTTTACAGTGGTAACGAACACGAAGACTTCACGGAAGGCGAAATTCCTGAAGACATGAAGGCACTTGCCCAAGAATATCACACCAAATTAATGGAAGAAATTGTTAACTATGATGATGCTTGCATGAACAAGTATTTAAATGGGGAACAACTAACCATTGATGAAATTAAACACTGTATTCGGGAAGGTGTTAAAACTGCTAATTTCTTCCCAGTAATCTGCGGATCTTCCTTTAAGAATAAAGGGGTAAGAGGATTACTAGATGCAATTACTGATTATTTACCATCTCCATTGGATGTTAAACCTGCAATTGCATACACTCCTGACGGTAAAGCAGTTGAAATTAAGCCAGAAGATAATGCACCATTCTGTGCATTAGCATTCAAAGTTGCAACTGACCCATTCGTGGGACGTTTAACTTTTGTACGGGTTTATTCTGGAGTATTAAAGAAAGGTAGTTACGTTCTAAACTCAACGAAGGATGTTAAGGAAAGAGTATCACGCTTAGTACGGATGCACTCTAACAACCGGATTGAAATTGATGAAATTAGTGCTGGTGACATTTGTGCTGTCATCGGATTAAAATCAACCATTACTGGTGATACTTTAGTTGCTGAAGACTTTGACGTCGTACTTGAATCCATGAAGTTTGCTGAACCAGTTATTAGTTTAGCAGTTGAACCAAAGACCAAAGCTGACCAAGAAAAGATGGCGATTGCTTTGCAAAAACTAGCTGAAGAAGATCCAACCTTTAGAACTTACACCGACCAAGAAACTGGTCAAACCATTATTGCTGGTATGGGTGAATTACACCTTGAAATTATTGTTGACCGGCTACGTCGGGAATTCCACGTTGATGTTAATGTTGGTAAACCACAAGTTTCTTACCGTGAAACCTTTACCCAAGAAAACGCTGGTGAAGGTAAGTACATTAAGCAATCAGGTGGTCATGGTCAATACGGACACTGTGTTGTTAAGTTTACTCCAAACAAAGACAAGGGTTATGAATTTGTTGATAACATCGTTGGTGGTAAGATTCCAAAGGAATTCATCAAGCCTATTAACCAAGGTTTGCAAGAAGCTATGGAATCAGGTCCATTAGCTGGATATCCAATGATTGACGTTAAAGCAACATTGTATGATGGTTCATTCCACGAAGTCGACTCCTCGGAAATGGCATTTAAGATTGCTGCATCATTAGCATTAAAAGATGCATCAACGAAATGTAAACCAGTTCTACTTGAACCAATTATGAATGTTGAAGTTGTTGCTCCAGAACAATACCTTGGGGACGTCATGGGTGATATTTCCAGTCGTCGTGGTAACATTACTGGTACTGAACAAAGAGGTAATGCTCAAACTATTCACGCCCAAGTTCCATTAAAAGAAATGTTCGGATATGCAACTGACCTTCGTTCCTTTACGCAAGGTCGTGGTAACTACATTATGCAATTCTCCCACTACGAAATTGCACCAAAGTCAGTTACTGAAGAAATTATTGGCGAACGACAAAAACGAAAAGCTAGTGCAAAGTAAGCACAATTAAATTTGTTTAACGTTTGCTTAAATATAATAAAATTAAAGATAATAGGTACAATATGTACCGCTAATATAAATATAGAAAAAGAGGGAAATTATAATGGCAAAAGAAGCATTTGATCGTAGTAAACCCCATGTTAATATTGGAACGATTGGACATATTGACCATGGTAAAACTACTTTAACTGCAGCAATCGCTACTCACCTTTCTAAGAAGGGTCTAGCTCAAGCTAAGAAGTATAGTGAAATTGATGCTGCCCCAGAAGAAAAAGCCCGTGGTATCACAATTAACACTGCCCACATTGAATATAATACTGACAAGCGTCACTACGCACACGTTGACTGCCCAGGACACGCCGACTATGTTAAGAACATGATTACTGGTGCTGCCCAAATGGATGGTGCAATTCTTGTTGTAGCTGCTACCGATGGTATTATGCCACAAACACGTGAACACGTTTTACTTGCACGGCAAGTTGGTGTTCCAAAAATGGTAGTATTCTTAAACAAGTGCGATATGCTAGATGATGAAGAAATGCAAGAACTTGTTATCGAAGAAGTTCGTGACTTACTAACATCATTTGGTTACGATGGAAAGAACACTCCAGTTGTTAAGGGTTCTGCTCTAAAGGCACTTGAAGGTGACCCAAAGTGAGAAGGAAAGTTAGATGAACTACTAAATGCGGTTGATGAATGAATTCCAACTCCACAACGGGAAATTGATAAACCTTTCCTACTATCAATCGAAGACGTTATGACGATTTCTGGTCGGGGTACTGTTGTAACTGGTAGAGTTGAACGGGGACGCCTAAAACTAAACGAAGAAGTTGAAATCGTTGGTCTAAAGCCAACTCGGAAAGCTGTTGTTACCGGAATTGAAATGTTCCGCAAGACACTTGACGAAGCAATGGCTGGTGATAACGTTGGTTTACTACTACGGGGTGTTGAACGGACCGATGTTGAACGCGGACAAACCGTTGCAAAACCAGGTACTATTACTCCACACACCTCATTCGAAGCACAAATTTATGCGCTAAAGAAAGAAGAAGGTGGACGTCACACTGCATTCGTTAGTGGTTACAGACCACAATTCTTCTTCAGAACAACCGATGTTACTGGTTCCATTAAGCTTCCAGAAGGAACTGATATGGTAATGCCTGGTGATAACACCAAGATTACCGTTGAATTAATCGCTCCAATTGCAATGGAAGAAGGTTCCAAGTTCTCCATCCGTGAAGGTGGACACACTGTTGGTGCTGGAACTGTAACAAAGATTATTAAGTAATTTTTCAATTGACAATATTAAAAAAATATGTACAATAAAATGTACATATTTTTTTATTGATTATTTTGAAAATGAAAACTGTGGCAGTGTTATTAATGGGTGGAGTTGGCAGTAGATTTAATACTAAAAAACCCAAGCAATTTTATTTAATCAAAAAGGTTCCCCTTTTTATTTATTGCTTACAAACTTTTTGCAAGGTTAAAAAAATTGATGAAATTATTTTAGTGATTAATCCTACTCACGCAACTAAAGTTAAAAAATATTTAACGCAATACAAATTACTAAATAAAGTTACTTTGATTAATGGTAGTGCTTCGCGTGCTCTTAGCTTATTAAATGCGATTAAATATGTCATTGATCATTATCAAACTGAAGTCAAAATTATTAGCCACGATGTTGCAAGAGCTTTTGTTTTACCAAGCATTATTAAAGAACATGTCGATATTAATTTGCAACCAAATGAAGTAATTAGCACGGTTATTAATTGCACTGATGCTCTATTGCAAATTAAGCATGATACTTTTAGTACCGTGAATCGCGATGAATATTTAATTATGCAAACTCCGCAAACTTTTAATGCTAGAAATATTTACGATTTAATCATGAATCATTTAGATACTTATAATCAATATAATGATTTATGTTCGTTCGCAATTGCATATGGAAATAAAAATCGCAATATCTTTGGTAGTAAACTAAATTTTAAAGTTACCACCATTGAAGATATTGCGTTATTGAAACTTTTAAATAATAAATAATTAGTTAACTTCTAACTAGCAGCACTTGATGAAGCACTACTACTTGTACTTGATCCACTAGTAGATGAAGATGTAGAACTACTTGAACTAGAAGAAGACGAAGGAACACTGTTATATTGTTGTTTTAAAAAAGAATTTAAGCTGCTACTGTAAGAACTAACAATATTTTGCTTTGTGGTGCTTGTTAATGGGTTCGTTGGTAATTGACTACCCCCATTCGTTGGATCAGAAGAACCACTTGAACTACTACTGCTACTGTTTGAACTGGAAGAAAGGAATGAACTCATTTCTTTTTGGTTTCAAAATGTTGCTTTCCCATTAACATAACTTATTAATAAAGTACTGTTCGCATTATCATTATTTCAAATCTTCTTCGCATAGTCAATTAAGTTAACGTAAAGATTATCAGCAATCGTTGGACTTTTAGCATTTAATGGGGAATAGTTTTGGTAAATTTCATAAAGTCCTAATTGACTATTTTCAAATTCATTATTTGCAAAAGAAGGAAATTGCACATACGAATAAATTGGAATGTTTCACCCAATACTATCCATGCTGTTAAATAACACTGAATTATTCATGTTGGTATATGCATCTAAGTAAGTAGTGGTAGAAAAATTATTGTATACCAATGCTTGATATGATAAGTTTAGTTGGCTACCAATCAACAATAAATAATCCCCGTTGTTGACATTCAAATCCCCATTAATTAATTGAATTAATGGAGTGGTGTAAGTAGTTAATGCGTCATATTGCACTTGGGCTGGTTCATTATATGTTTTTGTTAATTGACTTGGATTTAATTCTTTGGCATATAAATCTTGAATTTGGGTATTGAAATTATTGGTGTTGGTAGTGTAACTTTTTGCTTGGCAATAAAGTACACTTGGTACCACAATTCCGATGACGCATAATCCCGCAATACATGATCAAAGTTTAATTTTATTTTTCTTTTGCATGATGTAAATATAATATATTTTACTTAATATTTAGCATAAAAAAAGATGAAAAAAACGACACAAAAATTAATTCAAAAAATCTTCATGCCAAACTTGAATGATGCACGCAAACGTACCCATGCTACGCAAGTTATTTATGATGCTTTTCAAGTTCCCCCTGAATTAGTCAATTTTGGGAAAGGCAAGACTTATTACGTTAAAACTTACGGATGTCAAGGCAATGTGATTGATGGACAAGTTCTCGAAGGAATTTGTCAAACTTTAGGTTATAAAAAAGCCAATGATTATTTAAATGCTGATTTGTTAATTTTAAATACTTGTGCAGTAAGAAAAACTGCTGAAGACCATGTCTTTGGTTTAATGGGTGAATTAAAGGAAATCAAGCGCAATCATCCGAACATGATTATTGGGATTAGTGGATGTATGGCCCAAGAAGAAAACGTAGTTAACCGCATTCTTACTAAATACCAACACATTGATTTTATTTTAGGAACTCATAACTTACAAAACTTACCGCAAGTATTAAAAGACGTTGTTTTTGATAATAATGTTGTGGTTAATGTTTCAAGTTTTGAAGGAAATGTGTATGAAAATTTACCATCAGTAAATAATTTTCAAACTAAAGCATTTGTCAATGTAATGTATGGATGTGATAAATTTTGTACTTATTGCATTGTCCCATACACTAGAGGTAAAGTGCGCAGTCGTAAAGCATCGGACGTGCTAAATGAAATTAGTCAATTAATGGCCAACGGAGTGCAAGAAGTAACTTTAGTTGGTCAAAATGTTAATAACTACGGTTTAGATTTAGTTGATGAACACATTAATTTTGCAAACTTACTAGAACTAGTAGCAAAAACTGGAATTAAAAGAATTCGTTTCACTACTTCTAATCCTTGGAATTTTACTAAAGAAATTGTTGATACAATTAAAAAATATCCTAACATTATGCCATACTTACATTTACCAATTCAATCGGGTAGTGAAAATATTTTAAAGAAGATGAATCGGTATATGCACATTCAAGACTATAAGGATTTAATTGATTACATTAAACTTAATATTCCGAATGTAGCAATTAGTACTGACATCATTGTTGGTTTTCCAAATGAAACTGAAGAAGATTGACAACAAACAATTGATTTAGTAAATTACGTACAATACGATAATATTTACTGTTTTATTTACAGTAAAAGAGAAGGTACTCCAGCTGCTAAAATGCCCGATAGCATTCCATTAGAAGTTAAACAAAAACGACTAAACCAACTTAATACCTTGATTAGAGATATTGCTAAGCAAAAGAATTTAAAGTTCTTAGGCACGGTGCAAGAAGTATTAGTCGAAGGAAAATCAAAGCATGGTAAAAATATGTATGCGGGATATAATCCCCAATGAAAACTAGTTAACTTTGTGGGATCAGATAAAGATATTAATAATTTTGTGAAAGTAAAAATTAATAAAGTTTCTCGCTTTAATTTAAATGGAGAAAAAGTCAATGAGTAAAAAAGTAATTGCAATTATTGGGCCCACGGGGATGGGAAAAACTGATTTGGCTTTAACTTTATTTAAGCAATATCATTTACCAGTCATTAGTGTGGATGCGTTTCAAATTTATATTGAAATGAACATTGGGGTAAATAAACCAAAGCCTAGTGAAATTATGGGAATTCCATATTATGGAATCAACCTCGTGCATGTCAATGATAGTTATAGCATTTATGACTTTCAAAAATACGCTCGTCAACTAATTAATGATTCACCAACCCCGGTTATTTTAGTAGGGGGTAGCATGTTATACCTTGATAGTGTAATTTATGATTACACTTTGCCAGCTGATTTTGATAATTCCAATCACTATGATGGTCATACTGATGTGGAAATATATCAAGAATTATTGGTGTTAGATCCGCTTGCATGTCAAAAGATTGATCCTAATAACCGGAAACGTTTAATTACTGCTTTAAACTATTATTTGCAATATCACCAATCAATCTTTACGAATAATAATAAAGAAGTGCTTTATTATGATGCGTTGTTTATTTATTTAAAACCTGAAAATAAAGATGAATTAAACCAAAAGAATGCATTGCGTATTCAACGGATGTTTGATGAAGGTTGAAAGCAAGAAGTAGCTTTAATTCTGCATGATTATCCTGCTTATATTACTTACAATGCTGCTAAAGCCATTGGTTATAGTGAAATTGCTGCGTGCTTAATGAACGGAACTGATAATGTTGATGTTGCAAAAATTATCCATCGTACTAATTTATACGTTAAGCATCAATTAAGTTGGTATAAGCGGTATGAAGATCGCTGCTTAATCATTCACAATCCTAGTGAATTTAGCAAAATTAAGGACCAAGTTGATCATTTCTTAAATGACTAAACATTTATATATTCATTTACCATTTTGTAAAAACATTTGCACTTATTGTGACTTTGTTCGCATTCAACAAATTAATCCGAATGTTCATAAATCCTATTTAGATTTAATTCTTAACGAAGTAAAAAATAGTTCGAATTTGCATCAATATTCAACGATTTATTTAGGAGGAGGTACTCCGAATGTGTTGAATGATGCAAATTTAAATTATTTATTAAGTAATCTTGTCAATTATTTAGACTTAAAAAATGACTATGAATTTTGCATCGAATTAAATCCTGATAGTGTCACTCAAAGTCAAGTAGCAATTTTAAAGCAAAACAAAATTAATCGAGTTTCGTTAGGAGTGCAAACTACTAATGATGCGATTAATTTATTTTTACATCGTTACAGTACTTTAAATGAAGCAATTCAAGCTATTAAATGACTAAGAGCAGTTGGGATTAATAATATTTCGTGTGATTTTATGTATAATTTACCTTTGTTAAAGATTATTGACTTAGATAATGCATTTAAGTTTATCAAACAATATAATTTACCCCATGTCTCATTTTATGCCTTAGAATTAAAACCTAATTCAGTTTTAACAAAACAAGCATATACCTTAGATCCAAATGGAGAACAAGATCAATATGCTTATATCAACCAAAAACTAACCGAATTAGGTTATGAACGTTATGAAGTTGCTAGTTATACTAACTGCAAGTGATACAGTAAACATAACCTTGCTTATTGATTAAATGAAGATTGAAAAGGAATTGGTAGTGGGGCTTATGGATTTGAAGATAATCATTACTATTCTTATTTACCAATTTTTAATAAATTAGTAAAAGAAGATCAAAATTATAATCAAAAAGAGTTATATCAGCACTTAATCATCATGGGATTACGAACCAAGTTTGGTTTAGATTTAAATGTTAAAAGGAACCATGATGCTTATTGTTATTTTTATAATCAACTAAAAGATTATACGCACGTTGAAAATAATCATCTTCTTATTAATGAAATTGATTTTTTAGATGATTGCTTAATGCAAATAATATAATTTATTACTATTAAAAAATGTTCAAAAGTTTAATTTTAATTCCAATTGATATTTATGATATCAACGGTACGAGTCATAATGCCATTAAAATAATTAAAGCGTTACATAATTGTCATTGACAAGTAAGCGTCTTTAATTATTTTGCTGCTAAACATCTACTAGTTGATTATGAAATTAATAGTGATTCAATTATTTCAATTAATAAACAATTAAATTTGGTTGCTCCTAGTTTGCCTGATGATTTTGATTTGAGATTAAAAAAAATTAACGAATTAAATCAATCATTAAAAAGCAAAATTAATTTTCATGATTATAATTTAGTAATTGATATGACTGCATTTCAATCAGTTGATTTAATGCATTTGCCAAATTATGCTTTTGTGCAACAATATCAACCAAGTTGATATGCAACTAGTGAATTTTATTTACATGGGTTTGCTAATCCTTTAAATGAAGCAACAAATTTGGTTTTATATGATCAATACCAATTGTCAAGTTATGATCCAAATAAACATTATTTTTTTGCTCCTTTAAGTGTTTATGATAAACGAACAATTTTAAATTGTTTGCATGATTACGAAGCAAATGCAATGCAAAAATATAATGGGAATATTGTTTATATTGGCCGTATTAACCAATCAGAAAAAAATATTGGGTTAATTGACAATTTAAATCGTTATTATGATGCTAACATTCAAGTATATGGACCATTAGAAGAACCACTTGATTTAGTTAATTACCATGGGAAATTAACTAGACAACAAGTTTTTAATCAACTGACAAAATCTAAGTATGCTATTTTGGTGTCCAATACCGAAGGATTTAGTTATTCGTTAGTGGAAGCTATTAGTACTGGCACCCCCGTCATTATTCGTAATAGCTTTCCGGCTGCTAAATTTCTAACTTCCCAACATAATGGTTTTTTATTTGCCAAAAACGCTACTAACGAAGAATTATCTCAATTGTTAAAAAAAATTATGCACTTAAGTTTTAGGCAATACGACGAATTAGTGCATAATAATTTTCAATTTGCGTTAACAAAATTATCAACTGAAACCTTTGATCAAAATTGAAAAATAATTTTAAATTATTTTACCAAATAGGGTGTTTACTACTATCAATAATTACTCCCCCACCTAAACATTCATTATCAGTATAAAATACCGCATATTGACCAGGAGTAATGGCCCGTACTTCATGCTCACATTTGATAAGAATCTTTTTATCTTCATCTTTAATAACTGTGCAATTAATAAATGCTTGCCGATGGCGAAAGCGAACTAATAAATTTTTATTCGTTCAGTTTTCGTCATTAATTTTGTTGACATTTTTTACTAGTACATAATCATTGAATAAATATTTTTCTTCATTTTCAATGCTAGTTACATAAAGAATTTGTTTTGCATCATCTTTTTTGCACACAAAATATTTATTCGGAATATTAGAAATATTTAATCCATTGCGTTGACCAATCGTATAAAAAGCAATTCCTTTATGCTTGCCTACTATTTTGTTGGTATCAATGTCAATAATTAATCCTTCTTTAAAAGGTAAATAATTACTTAGAAAATCACTAAATTTGCGTTCACCAATAAAGCAAATTCCAGTGGAATCTTTTTTATTTCACACTGGTAAATTTGCTTGTAAAGCAATTTTTCTGACATCTTCTTTTTTGATGCTTTGTAATGGAAAAATAACATTGCGTAATTGTTCACTATTTAACTCACAAAGAAAATAACATTGGTCTTTATTATCATCAATTGCCCGCATTAAATGTACTTTGTGCTGATCATCAATCTTTACACCTGCATAATGACCAGTAGCAATAAAATCAGGGTGGAATTGTTCCATTAAATATTTTTTAAAGAAGCCAAATTTAATGTATTGATTGCATAATACATCTGGATTAGGAGTAATTCCTTTTGCATAGTCATCAATCATCTTTTCAAAAACATTTTCCCAATATTCTTTAACAAAATTAACTTTGTAAATTGGAATGTTTAATACTTTAGCTACTTTGGTAGCATCTTCAAAGTCTTGTTTACTCGTACATCCTTTTTGGTTAAAGTTTTGTTTATGGCCAAGCACATCGTTATTTAAATAGTCATCTCAGTTTTCCATAAAAACTGCAATGACATTATATCCTTGTTGTTGCAATAAATAAGCACTTACAGCGGAGTCTACCCCTCCACTTAGTCCGACAACGACCGTTTGTTTTTCCATTATTATCTACCTTTTTTCTTATTTAATATATTATAAAACTTAGATTATAAAGAAAAAAATGCAAACTAGTTCAGATAAAAATAATTTCAATCCTGATTTACATCACGATAGTGATGATCAACTTGATGATGACATAGACTTTGATGATGAAGATTTAATCGAAGAAGAATTTAATGACCAAAAGAAAAGAATTCAATGGTCAAAATGATTAAAAGTTCAACTGCAAAAAAACAATAAAAAGAAGCAAACTGATTTAACTGAAACCAAACTATTTTTGTTGCGAAATTGAAGTGCTTGCTTTTTGTGTAGTTCGTTAGTTTTATTTTGTATTGTCATCCTTTTATATTTTGCTACTTACCCTTCGTTAGGGAATGTAAAGATTATTCTTAATATCTTAATTACATTTAGTTTAGCATCTGATGTGATTACGGTGGGATGCTATTTAGCGTTGCGGTGGTGATCATATCGGAATGCTAAAAGAATTGCTCCTAATCAAAATTACTCCTTTGCCGTTTGGCGTTTAGGGTTAATTGTCATTTTTGTAATTTCATTCATCTTACAAGAAATTTGATGAATTTTACTAAGTGTAAGTACCATTCCGAGTTTAACGTTAAGTTTGTTTAAACTTTATGATGGCTGAGGTATTGTGTTAGGTTGTATTTGGTTTTTATTTAGTATTCTTTTACTTTCTTATTTCGTTGCCCGATCAATGCTTAATAAAGCGATTGAATTAAAGCACCTATGATTTTGATTAACTCTCATTTTTTTCTTTGCTTTTTTAATTATTGCCTATTTCGTTTTTGGTGCTTTATCAATTAATCATGAAAGTTTAATTCCTGGTAAAGCTTTATTCATGACTGCTGCGGTGCTTGGTATTTTTGGGATTTATCCAACAATCATGAATTATCGTCTTTACCTAAACGAATTATTTTCTTAATTTAAGATATAATCTAAATTTATGATGTTTACCAGAACAAAGACAAGACCAGTGATGGCAGGTCGCATCCAAATTGGCCACCAAGATCACGTAGTAATTCAATCAATGTGCACTACAAAAACGCATGACATTGATGCAACTTTAAAACAAATTAACGAACTAGCAGAAGCAGGATGCGAATTAGTAAGAGTAGCAGTATTTGACGAACAGGATATTGAAGCATTAAAAACTTTAAACAAAATTTCTCCGTTGCCAATTATTGCGGACATTCATTTTAGTTATTTATTTGCCTTAAAAGTAATGGATACCGGGATTGCTAAAATTCGGATTAATCCGGGCAATATTACTGATGAAAAGCAATTTAAGCAAATCATTGATAAAGCTAAAGAGAAAAAGATTGCAATTCGCATTGGTGTTAACAGTGGCTCAGTTCCATTAGATTTAGTTGCTAAATACCATGGTGTAACTATTGAAGGGATGCTAGAAGCATGTGACCGTGCAGTCAAATTATTTGAAAAATATGACTTTCATGACATTGTTATTTCTTTAAAAGCAACTAATCCGTTATGAACCATTAAACTTTATGAACAAGCAGCCAAAATGTTTCCTTATCCATTACACTTAGGGGTAACAGAAGCAGGTACGTTAATTAGTGGAGTAGTTAAAAGTTGTGTCGGATTATCAAGTTTGTTAATTAAAGGAATTGGTGATACCATTCGCATTTCATTAACTGATGACCCGGTCAAAGAAGTGCAAACTGCAAAGGCATTATTGTTAGCTACTGGAGTTGATATTAATCAAGTCAATGTTATTTCTTGTCCTACTTGTGGCAGATTAAATTACAACTTGTGAGAAGTAGTAAAAGAAATTGAAGATTACACCAAGCACTTAAAGTTCCCCTTAAAAGTTGCCATTCTTGGTTGTGTAGTTAATGGGATTGGTGAAGGTAAAGAAGCTGACATTGGCATTGCCGGAGGTGCTGGAAAAGGTTTAATCTTTGTTAAAGGTAAAATTTACAAGAATTGTGATGAAAAAGATTTAGTTCCAGAATTAAAAAAATTAATTGATCAAGCATATGCTAATTATTTAGCAAATAAAAAAAATTCTTAATTATAGATATAAAAAATTTGGTCTCTTTTGAAAGAGATCAAATTTTTTGTTTTATTTCTTTAATTAAAAATTAGTTTGGTTTTTTATTGTTATTATTCGTTGAGCTTGATGAAGATGACTTAGACTTATCAGTGGTGTTATTAGTTGCACTTGGTTTTTCAGTTGCACTAACTTTGGTAGTATTCTTATTATCTGGTTTAACAGTAGGTAATTTGTCTTCTTCAATGCTTTCATCACTAACAATTTCTAGTTTATTAGTATCTGGATTGAAGTCAACAGTAATGTGGTGGTTCTTTTTAATATCACCGCGAATAATCATATCAGCCAATGGGTTTTCAATTTCTTTTTGAATATACCGCTTTAATGGACGTGCACCATAAATTGGTTCATATCCATACTTATGAATGTTTTCACCAATGTGCTTATCAAATTTAATGTAATAATCTTCACTAGTTAAACGGAATGATAAATCGGATAATAGTTTGTCAATAATTTCATCAACAACAGTATCAGTTAAAGCATTGAAGAAAATAATTTCATCAATCCGGTTTAAGAATTCAGGAGTAAAGTGTGATTTAATATCTTTTTCGGCCCGTTCTTTATTTCCGTTTAAGATGGCTTCACTACCTAAGTTACTGGTCATAATAATGACTGTATTCTTAAAGTTAATGGTACGACCTTGACCGTCGCGTAATTGTCCATCGTCTAAAACTTGCAAGAAAATGTTTAGTACATCAACGTGAGCTTTTTCGATTTCGTCAAGCAAAATAACTGAATATGGTTTATTTCGAACTGCTTCGGTTAATAATCCAGCTTGTTCATAACCAACATAGCCAGGAGGAGCACCAATTAATTTGGAAACTTCATGCTTTTCCATGTATTCAGACATATCAATCCGAATCATCGCTTTTTCGCTATCAAATAAACAGTACGCTAATGATTTAGCAAGTTCAGTTTTACCAACCCCAGTTGGTCCAAGGAACATGAACGAGCCAATTGGACGGTTCGGATCATTAATACCAGCCCGGCCTCTTAAAATAGCGTCTGCTACTAATTTAACAGCGTGGTTTTGACCTTTAACTCTTCGTTCAATATCGTATGAAAGATTTAATAGTTTTGTCTTTTCACTTTCAAGCAACTTACTTAATGGAATACCAGTTGATTTGGAAATTACAGCAGCTACGTCGTTTTCAGTAACTTCATCTTGAACTAACATTGATTCACCGTTTGCTTTTAATTTGCTTTCAGCTTCTTCAAGTTGTTTTTCAAGCGCCGGAATCGTTACATATAGCAATTTAGATGCCGATTCAAATTCCCCTTCTGCTTGTCGGTCTTCAACTTCGTTTTTACGAATTTGAATTTCCTTTTTAATCCGGTTCGCATGTTCAAGGGCAGTTTTTTCGCTTTGTCATTCCTTAAATAATTTTTCTTGAGTAGCTTTCTTGGTTTTTAGGATTTCATCAATTTCTTCCAAGCGTTTAATTGACTTTTCATCAGTTTCATTCTTTAGTGCTCTACTTTCAGTTTCAAGGTGAATGATTTCGCGGTTTAAAGCATCAAGATCTTCTGGCATCGAATTCATTTGGGTCTTGATCTTGGCTGCTGCTTCATCAATTAGGTCAATTGCCTTATCAGGCAAGTAACGGTCATTAATATAGCGTTCGGACAAGTTAACTGCTGCTACTAAAGCACTATCGTGGATTTTAATTCCGTGGAATAATTCTCATCGTTCTTTTAATCCCCGTAAAATCGTCAATGCTTCAGTTTTACTTGGTTCTTTAACATAAACTTTACTTAACCGCCGTTCAAGTGCAGCATCTTTTTCAATGTATTGACGGTATTCGTTTAGAGTGGTAGCACCAATTAATTTGATTTCACCCCTTGCCATCATTGGTTTTAGGATGTTCGCAGCATCCATTCCTCCGGAGGAGTTTTTACCAGTACCAATTAATTCATGGATTTCATCAATGAACAAAATAACATTACCATTATCTTTAACTTCTTTGATTAAACTAGTAACCCGTTTTTCAAATTGTCCTTGGTAACTAGCACCGGAAATTAAAGCAGGTACAGATAGATCATAAATTTCCTTATTCTTTAATTCTTCAGGCACTTCACCACGCACAATGCGGATGGCTAAACCTTCCACAATGGCAGTTTTACCAACTCCTGGTTCCCCAATTAAAATGGGGTTATTTTTACTTTTACGTGAAATAATTTCAATAATCCGGCGAATTTCTTCATCCCGTCCGATGACGGGGTCAATTTTACCCTTCTTAACTTCTTCGTTAAGGTTCCGAGCAAAATTTTGAAGAATATTCGTATCGTGACTTGGTTCATAACTAAAATTCATCTTTTTTCTTCTCCCTTCGTCACTATAAATTATATATGAAAATACGAAATTTTAGCAATCAAATTAGTAGAGTGCTAAGTTAAAAAAGAACAAAAAAAGAAACCTACTTGGAGGTAGATTTCTTTAGTTGTTGGATGTAAGATTGAATAATTAAATATGCACTTACTTGGTCTTTTGATTTTCTTACTTGATCATGATTTAATCCTATTTCATATAAATCTTCAGTTGCAACGTAAGTGGTATATTGTTCATTGACTAACTTAATTTGTAGCTTCGGGAAAGTTTTTAGTAATAAATCATAAAGACTTTGGACATTTAATGTGGTCTGATTAGCATTTCCGTTTAATAACGTGGGATAACCTAACACAATGGTGTCAAGTTCATTTCCGTAATAATCAACTACCTTTTTTAATTGATTAACTAATTCCACCATTGAACTAGTTTTGATATTTTTAAGGGGAGAAATAATTAGTTGGTTGTAATCAGTAATGGCTAATCCCGTTATTTTCGTGCCATAATCAATCCCTAAAATTCGCATTTTATAGTTTTAATAATTCACTTCAATCCTTTTCATCAAAGTTAATGGTAGCTCCCCCTTGGTAGTATGTACCTTTACCACCAAAGTTGCCTTTTACTGCTTTGCTTATCTTGTCAAGAATTGGACTTAAATCTAATTGATGTTCTTGCAAATATTTTTTGTTTGCTTGGACAAAATAACCATAACCAGTTGGTAGTTTGTTAATAATTAACACCAATGTTTCAATGCTGTTAGTATTTGCTCTTAAAGCTTGCATGATTGCTTTTGGTTCTAAATTATTAACAATTACTATTTTTTGCTTATTCTTAATTTGGTTACTAATATCACTTAAAACTTGTTGTTTAGCTTGCTTTTCTTTTGCAGTTGTATATGCATTTAAGGAACTAGCAATTAAATCAATTTGTTCATGAATATTTAAATTTGCTTCGTAATTAATTGGGTGGTTAGTTCATTTTGCAAATTCATCATGGTATTGTTCAATCAATTGTTTTAGTTCATTCTTAACGTGCAATTCATCATTGTAGCATTTTGCATATCCTTCAATTCTTCAAGTACCAGATCCTAATGAGGAGTAAGAAGTAATCTTAATCATTTCAATGTTAGCAGTGTTGTGAACGTGTGTTCCTCCACAAAGTTCCAAACTAACATTACCCATTCTAATTAAGCGAAGCACTTTTTGCTTTGCATACATGTAACCAAATTCCATGATCGCACCCATTTCCCGGGCTTTTTCTTCGCTGGTATGTAATACTTCTACTGGGATACCTGCTCGTACAACTTCGTTCGCTTTTTCTTCAACTAACTTCACTTGTTCGTTAGTTAAACGTTTATCATATCTAAAGTCAAAACTAAATTTTTCTTTTGATTTAAAAGCCCCAGCTTGTCTAATTCCCTTGTCAATATTGCGAATTAACATCGCTTGAATAATGTGCACGGAACTGTGGTTTGCTCGTAATAAATTTCTTGTAAACACATCATGACGAACATCAACAATATCACCTAATTTCAAGTAAGCAGATTCCACGTGGTGAATGTGTTGTAAATTAGGCCCACTTACGACATTGTCAATTTCGTATTCATTAATTCAACCATCATCGTGTAATTGTCCACCCCCAGTAGCATACATGCAAGTACGATCAAGTACTACTCAACCACTACCAGCAATTTGATCAACTGGATTAAAGTCATCATCCATTAATGCAACAATCTTAGCGTCTTTAATTTCCGATAGTTCATAATCAAATTCACTTGGAACTTTTAGTTCAAGCAAATATTTATTTTGTTGCATTAATGCTTTAATTAAACTAGCATCTTGACCCTTGGAGATTTCTTGGTGGTTTTTAAACAATTTGTCATATTCTTCACTGCTATATTGAACGTTGTTTTCAGCACACATTTCATCAACTAAGACCCGTGGAAAACCATAAGTTTGGACAAGGTTAAAGACAGTTTGAGCATTAATATTATTGTTAGTTAAAGCTTCATTAAATAGTTGCAAACCAACTTTTAAAGTCTTGGTAAATTGATGTTCTTCAGTAGCAATAATTAGTTGAATCTTGTCACTTAAAGCGTGTAAATATGGATAGAATTCACCCATGATGTCAATAATTTTGGCTACTGTTGCGTGCATTCAACCACTTCTTAAATTTAACTTTTCACCTACAGCAATTGCCCGTCTAATTAACCGACGAAGAATATAACCACGGTCTTTATTGCTTGGTAATGCTCCATCGGCAATCATAAAGGTACTTGATTTAATGTGGTCAGCAATTACTTTAAAACACCGGTTGATTTCTAGTTGTTTTGGGTCTTTGGTAAAGAATGCATTCATGTCATAATGCAAGTCAGTATACTTTTCAATTTCATTGATAATTGGTAAAAATAAGTCAGTATCAAAGTTAGTTGGAACATCTTGTAGAACACTTAATACTCTTTCATATCCAGCTCCAGTATCAATGTTCTTGCGCTTTAGTTCACTGTATTCGTTTTTACCATTGTTATTAAATTCACTAAAGACAATGTTTCAAATTTCTACATACCGGTCATTTTCAATATCATCTTCTAGTAATTTAATTCCTAAATGGTCAAAATCATATTTTTCGCCCCGGTCATAGTAAATTTCGGTACATGGACCGCATGGACCATTACCAACATCCCAGAAGTTACGATCCCTGCCTTCTTTAAAGATGTGGTTTTCAGGCATGCCACATTCCTTTCAAGTTTTATATGCTAATTCATCGTCTTTATAAACAGTGATGTATAGTTTTTCTTTTGGAATTTCTAGATTGTTGATTAAAAAATCATACGCAAATTTAATGGCATCTTCTTTAAAATAATCACCAATGGAAAAGTTTCCCATCATTTCAAAGAAAGTGTGGTGTCGAGCAGTTTTCCCAACGTTTTCAATATCGTTAGTACGAACAGCTTTTTGTAAGTTTACTAAGCGCGGAGCAGGGGGGTTTAATTGCCCTGAGAAATATTTCTTTAAAGTAGCTACTCCGGAGTTAATTCATAGTAATGATGGGTCGTGGTCAGGAATCAAGGATTTACTTTCTACATAAAGATGGTTATTTTTTTCAAAGAATTTAATTCATGCTTCTCTTAATTCTTTAGCACTTAATTGTTTCATAATTAATATTCTCCTTTTATTTATCGTTGTTTTTTAAATGGTGCACATAGGCCTTAATCACATTGTACATTAACATGCTAATGGTAATGGGACCAATCCCACCTGGACTTGGGGAAATAACTGAAGCTATTTCCGTAAATTCATTGGGATCAAAATCCCCGTGGGTAACATTATTTTCGTCTTTGTTACTACCAACGTCAATTAATACGACGTTATCTTTTACCATGTTTTTTGTTAACAAATGCTTAATCCCTGTGGCACTAACAATCACATCTGCAAATTTCGTATAGGTTGCTAAATTCAACGTACATGAGTTTAACAAACTAACAGTTGCATGTGATTGATTTAACATGCCTGCTAATGGTTTACCTAGCACAATGGTGCTGCCAATAATGCACACTTGCTTGCCTTTTAAATCATAATTAATTTCCTTTAATACTTGCATACACGCAAGGGCTGTGCAAGAAGCTAACAAGTAATCATTTCTGGTTCATACCTGCCCCAAACTTAAACTGGTCAAACCATCGACGTCTTTGTTAATATCAATGCTATCAAGTACTTTTTGCACATTAATATTGGGAATGTTAATTGGCAATTGCACCATAATTCCATCAACATTTTTGTTTGCATTTGCTTGTTTAATTAGTTCAATCATTTGTTGCTCACTGATATCTAGTTCATGAACTACTTCAACCTCAATGTGGTGTTTAATGGCACTTTTACATTTGTACTTAATGTAAATTTCACTGCTAGGATTGTAACCAAAATAAAAGATTACTAATTTCGGGGTTTTAAACTCTAAGTAATTTTGTAATAATTGCTCACTTTGGGCATTTATCTTGGCTGCAATTTCTTTTCCATTAATTATTTTACTTTTCATATTTATTAATTATTTTATTAAAATAAAACATTATGAAACTTAAATATCGCATTGGAAATGCAATTGACCATCATTATTTATTAAAAAATAATGATCAATGCCTCATTGTAAAACCATTAGTTCTAGCGGGCATTAAAATTAATTTGCCTTATTATGTGGATGCTCATTCAGATGGGGATTTAATTTTGCATGCGATTGCAAATAGTATTTTGAATGCGATTGGAAAGGATGATATTGGCACATACTTTAAAGATACGGATGCTAAAATTAAGGGAATTAATTCCCAATTAATTTTAGATTATGCTTTAAAAGAAATGCATGATATGGGGTATATGATTAACAATCTTTCGATTGTATTTGAGTCCGATATAGTGATGTTAGCACCACTAAAAGAACAATTGATTATCAACTTGCGTCATTTGTTAAATACTAATGACATTAGTATGCATGGTACGCGAGCTGAACATCGCTTATTTAGCAATGACCATACTACTTCACTAATATCATGCTATGTTACAATTTTATTAATTCATCAAGGAGAAAAAAATAATGAAGAATAAATATTTACAAGATGTAATTTACACTAATAGTGATATTAAAAACGCAATTAAGGAAGGAGCAAAGTGAGCAAACGCTGAATTTAAGGGAACTAGATCACCAGTAGTAACGGTTGGAATTTTGGATGGGTGTATAGCCCTTTATGGACAAATATTGACGCAATTAAAATTTTCGTTAATTACTGATTTTATGCGATTTGCTTCCTTTGAAGGTCAAGAAGAACGTGCTCACAGTCCCCAACTAAACCTTGATTTAAGCGAAAATACCAAAAAGTTAATTAAAAACAAATCTGTGTTAGTAATTGATGACATCATTAGTACTGGACTTACCACGAAGTTAGTTTATGATGAAATCATGAAGTATGAACCAAAAGAAATTAAATTCTTATTCCTATTTAACCAAAAAAATACGCGTTTAGATTACATTAAAAATTACACGATCCACACTTGTCTTGATGTGGAAAATGTCTTTCTTGTTGGTTATGGTCTTGATTACCAAAACAAATATCGCAATTTAAATTGCGTTGGTGTTTTGAAAGATAAATACTGCAAGAAATAATTTCTTCTGCAAATTTTATTGATAGATTAGATGTTTTGAAAAAAAGAAAAAAATAAAGAAAAAAAAGTTGAATCACCAAACAATAATGATAACAAGAATGGTTTAACCAAGCCCAAGCATAAAGGTTTACTTTGAAAATTAATGCTGGGGGCAATCATCATTGTTATCATTATTGTGATTTTATGTTGTGTCTTAATTCCTAAAACCACTGATGTGGTAGTAGAAGCTACTCCTACTACTGAACAATATTTAACTGCTACTAAGCAAGAAGTAAATTCAACTAATTTAAATAAACTAAAAGACCAATTCATTATTGAAACTGGGGCTAATGATTACGTTTCAATTGACACGATTAGTTTACAAGCAGCATCCATTTCTCCCCAAGTTGAAGTTGCTACTAAAACTACTTATTTATGCTATTTACCTTCTAGTAGTTTAGGTAAAATGCAATTCATGTTCTCCATTTATCATGATAGCACTGGTCCAACCGGAATTCAAATTGGTAATGGCCAAGTAATTGACCTTACAAAATTACCACCAGGTGTAACTTCTGGTAATATTGCTCAATCATGAATTCAATACTTCAATAACGAACAAAATTATAGTGAAGCTAATTTATTAAAGTACATTTATTTACGTTCGCCAAGTTGATCATTTCCTTCATATAGTTTTAATTGAGGTGTCTTTTTTGAAGCCTTGATGTTAGTGGTGTTCATCTTGTTAATCATTGGCACTTTCTGATTATCTAGTAAGGGATCAGCCGGATTAATGGGTGGATCAGATTTATTTTCCATTGGTAAATCGCAAGCAACGCAAACTAAAACTAACGTTCGCTTTAGTGATGTTGGCGGAATTGGTGAAGAAAAATACGAATTGGAAGAAATCGTTGATTTCTTAAAACGGCCTAAAAAATATGCAGCAATGGGAGCACGAATTCCCAAAGGGGTTATTTTATATGGACCACCCGGAACTGGTAAAACCCTATTAGCTAAAGCAGTTGCAGGTGAAGCAAATGTTCCATTTTTTCAAACTAGTGGTTCTTCGTTTGAAGATATGCTAGTAGGAGTAGGAGCAAAGCGGATTCGTGATTTATTTAGTAAAGCTAAAAAAGTAGCACCGGCCATTATCTTCATTGACGAAATTGATGCCGTAGCTGGCAAACGGTCTAATAACCGCATCGGTGATTCTAATTTAGCAAACCAAACGGTTGACCAATTATTAGCGGAAATGGATGGTTTTACTACTGATAAAGGAGTAATTGTCATTGCTGCTACCAACCGTCTTGACATGCTTGATGAAGCTATTTTACGGCCCGGTAGGTTTGACCGACAAATTCCAATTAACTTACCTGATATTGCTGAACGGGTGCAAATTTTACAAATTCATGCCCGCAATAAAAATATTTCTTCAAAAGTTAGTTTAGAAGATGTAGCACGTCGTACCCCCGGATTTAGTGGTGCACAACTTGAAAATATTCTTAACGAAGCAGCTTTGCTTGCAGTACGCAAAAACAACGTGGTGATTAGCATGGAGGACATGGATGAAGCCATTGACCGGGTGGTTGCTGGACCTGCTAAGCATACTAAAAAAACAACGTTTGAAGAACGTAAACAAATTGCCTTTCACGAAGGTGGGCATGCGTTAGTCGGACTTTACACCAAAGGATCAGACGTTGTTGAAAAGATTACGATTATTCCTCGCGGAAAAGCAGCAGGTTATACTATTCAAACTCCGTCCGTGCAAGAAATGCAAATTCAAACTAAAACTGATTTACTTGGTTTAATTGCTTCTACCTTAGGTGGTAGAGCATCTGAGGAAGTAAACTTTGGAATTGATAATATTTCTACTGGGGCATCCAACGACTTGTATAAAGCAACCAATATTGCAAAAGCAATGGTAACTCAATTAGGGATGACAGATTTAGGATTAATGCAATATGTTGCAAGTGAAGGAGAAAAAAATCCCTACCGGGTTGAATATAGTGAAAAAAGTGCCCAATTAATTGACGCTAAAATCGAATCAATTTTGAAAGAACGTTATGAATTTGCTAAAAAAACAATTCAAGAAAACCAACATGAATTGCAATTAATTGTGGAAAGTTTACTAATTTTAGAAACCATTAATCGGACCCAAATTCTTTACATTCATGAAAATAAAAAATTACCATCGGAAGTAGTAGCACGTATTCACTACTTAATTGATACGCACCAATTAGATGAACGTTATTTATTTGATGAAGAAAGAAAAGAATTTTTACCAACTTCTAATCATGAATCAACCAACGACCATCATGACGATGATGAACATCATGATGATGAAAATAACGATAATAATAACAATAATGAAAAACAACCTGAATAATTAAGGAGGAAAAAACAATGTTTGATATTGATTACATTCGAAAATATAATCAAGAATTTTTTGACACTTATTGTGCGAAAAGACATCTTGATTCAAAGCAAATTCTTGCCATCAAAGAATTAGATGAAAAAGTAAGAAATTTAAAAACTAACATTCAAAATAAAAATGCCTTAGTAAATAAATTAAGTAGCCAATTTGGTGCGTTAGTAAAAGCTAACGATCAACAAAAATTAGTAGAATTAAAAGCCCAAGTTCAACAAATCAAGGCTGAAATTACTAAGGACGAACAAACTTACAATACACTTAACACCCAATTAACTGATGATTTAATGCGTTTACCAAATGTACCTGCATCAGAAGTTCCATTAGGACTTGATGAAAAAGAAAACGTTCCCCAAAAATATTTCTTAGAACCAACCAAGTTTAATTTTGTTCCAAAAGCTCACTGAGATTTAATGGTAGAAAGACACCTAGTTGATTTAAAAGCATCCCAATATATTTGTGGATCGAGATTTATTGTTTACACTGGTTTAGGTGCAAGATTAATCAGGGCATTGCAATGATACACGCTTGATTGCAATTTAAGTCATGGCTATACTGAAATATTACCTCCAGTTATCGTTGATGCACAAGCACTATACAACACTTCGCAATTGCCAAAATTCCAAGAAGATTTATTCCAATTAACTGTTGACAATAAATATCTTTCTCCAACTGCTGAAGTACAATTAACTAACATGCATGCTGAAGAAATCTTAAAAGAAAGTGATTTGCCTTATCACTATACTGCTAACACCGCATGTTTTCGTAGTGAAGCAGGTAGTGCTGGTCGAGATACGAGAGGGGTAATTCGTCAACACCAATTCTATAAAACTGAATTAGTTAAAATTTGTAAACCAGAAAATAGTAAAGAAGAACACGAAGCATTAACAAAGGATGCTGAATTTATTCTAGAATCATTAAAATTGCCATACCGGCGAATTTTGTTATGTAGTGGTGACATGGGCTTTGGGGCGATTAAAACTTATGACTTGGAAGTATGATTACCATCATATAACAATTACAAGGAAATCTCTAGTTGCAGCAACTGTGGTAGTTTCCAAGCACGCAGAATGAAAATGCGGGTAAAAGGTGCTGATGGCAAAATGTACTATCCGCACACTTTAAATGGTAGTGCGTTAGCAATTGACCGGTTATTTGCTGCCATTGTTGAAAATTACCAACAAGCAGATGGATCAATTATTATTCCTGAACCATTACGTAAATACATGGGTGGAATTGAAAAAATTTAAAATCTTAAAATCACCAAAAAGAAGAATTGAGCAATCCCTCAATTCTTTTTTTATTAAATTAATTTTTTCAAAAAATTTTTATTTTTAAAAAAATATGTTAAAATTTTTATGTACTAAATGCAGATGTAGTTCAGTGGTAGAACACGACCTTGCCAAGGTTGCAACGCGAGTTCAATTCTCGTCATCTGCTCCATAAAAATTAAAAATAACCAGTTCGCTGGTTATTTTTTTATTTATCAACACAAAATATTAAAAATATGCATTTGCTTTTATTTAGTGCCAAAAATAATTAATTAACCAAATTGTTAGTTTCCTTTTCTTGAATTTTGCTTATTTTTTAGTTTATTAGTTACTTTTTCATAAAATTAAAGTGAAAATATGAAAACAAAAGACGAAGAAATAAAACAAAAAGTTGAACACTTACGCGAACAATTGCATAAGTGAAATTATGAATATTATGTATTAAATCAACCAACAGTTGATGATTATACTTTTGACCAAACGCTAAAAGAATTAGAAAAACTTGAACTAGAACACCCAGAACTAGCTGATCCTAATTCTCCTACTGTGCGCGTTGGGGGTGAAGCAAGTGATAAGTTTACTAAGCATTTACACCATGAACCAATGTTATCACTTGAAAATTCGTACAACTTAAACGATATTACGAGTTTTGTTCAAAACATTGTTAAACAAACCAAAGAAACTGAACTTGACTTTATTTGCGAACCAAAAATTGATGGTTTAAGTATTTCGTGCGTTTATCAAGATGGAAAATTGCAATACGCTTTAACTAGAGGGGATGGAAAAGAAGGAGAAGATGTGACTGCAAATGTCAAGACCATCAACACCATTCCTTTGACAATCCCTTACCTAAAAAATTTTGAAGCACGTGGGGAAGTATACATGCCTAAGCATGTATTGTTGCAATTAAATGAAGCGGATATGAACTTTATGAATACGAGAAACACCGCTAGTGGAGCGTTGCGTAATCTTGATCCAAAAGTAACTAGGTCTAGACATTTAAGTGCGTGGTTTTATTATATCCCCATGTATTTAGACGAAAAGTTTAAAACCCAAGAAGAATCATTGCATTTTTTGGCAAAGAATCATTTTCCAGTTGCACTAGATGTCATTAAAAAAGTGCATGGCATTGAAGGAATCATGGAATATATCAATTGATTTGAAAAGCAACGAAGATTGCTTGACTACGATGTTGATGGAGTGGTAATTAAGTTAAATGACCGCTCATTATACCCTTTATTAGGAACTACTTCTAAATTTCCAAAGTTTGCACTCGCTTATAAATATCCACCCACCATTGCCCAAACTAAACTAACGCAAATTATTACGGACGTTGGTCGGACAGGTAAGATTAGTTTTACTGCGAAATTAGTACCGGTCAAAATCAATGGTAGTGTCATTGAATATGCAACATTACATAATGCTGATTACATTAAAGACCGGGATATTCAATTAAATGACTATGTTAACATCTATAAAGCTGCGGAAGTAATTCCTAAAATTTCCAACCCCATTATTAGTATGCGTCATGATGATGTAAGACAATTTGAAATTCCGAATGTTTGTCCAGTTTGTCATACTTTATTAGTAAAACGGGGTGAAGAAGAAGTTGATTTGTATTGTCCTAATCCAAACTGCAAGGGAAAAATTATTGCCCAATTAGTTTACTTTTGCAGTAAGGAATGTTTGGATATTCAAGGACTAAGTGATGCAACAATTAATAAATTCTATGACCACAATTTCCTTACTAACATCCTTGATCTTTATCATTTAAAAGATCATTATGATGAAATCATTAATTTAGATTTGCATATTAAACACAAATCTTTAAACAAGATTTTAGACAACATTACCAAAAGTAAGGAATTATCATTCGAACGGATTTTAGCTGGTTTAGGGATTACTTATGTAGGAATTGCTACTGCTACTGTTTTAGCCCAACACTTCTTAAACATCGATAATCTGATTAAGGCAACGATGGATGAATTATTAGAAATTAAGGACATTGGGGATAAAGTGGCTAGTACCATATATAATTATTTTAAAGACAATAATAATTTAACCCTCATTAGCAATTTAAAGGATTTAGGAGTTAATTTTACTTACAAGAAACCAGTTGCGTATGCAACAGCAAACGCTAATTCCCCATTTTTTAATAAAACGTTTGCGGTAACCGGGAAGTTTGATGAACCCCGCGAAGAATTGGTTAAACTCATTGAACAAAAATACTTTGGGAAGGTCGTAAGTAATATTACTAAATCAACTAACTACTTAGTATTAGGTAAAGATCCAAGTAGTAAGTTAGAAAAAGCTCAAGCGTGAGGAATTAAAGTTATTAGTGAAAAGGAGTTAAAAGAAAATGATTAAGGTTTTTGATGCAAAGAGCAACGAAAAAAGAGAATTAAATGACAAGAATGTCACCATGTATGTGTGTGGACCTACTGTTTATAACGATCCCCACATTGGTAACATGCGTCCATTATTGACTTTTGATGTTCTTTACCGCTTAATGAAAGCCCAAGGTTATAATGTGCATTATGTTCACAACCTAACTGATATTGATGACAAAATCATTCAACGGGCGAAAGACATGCACATTAGTGAAATGGATGTAGCAAAAAAGTATGGTGAAGAATATTTTAAGTTAATGGAAGGATTTAATGTTCACGTTCCTGAAATTCATAAAGTCAGTGAAGAAATGCCTGACATGATTAAGTTCATCCAAAAATTAGTTGACAACCAATATGCTTATGTAGTTGATGGAGATGTTTATTTTGATGTTCGCAAAGTAAAGAATTATGGGGAATTATCGCACAACAAGATTGATGATCTAATTACTGGAGTGCGCATTGAAAATGAACCAAACAAACGGTGCCCTGCTGATTTTGCACTTTGAAAGAAAACAGATGAAGGATTAAACTGGGATTCACCATGATCAAAAGGAAGACCAGGATGACACACTGAATGCGTCGTAATGTGCAATAAATATTTAGGCAATCAAATTACCATCCACGGGGGAGGAATTGATTTAAAATTCCCTCACCACGAAAATGAAAATGCCCAAAACTATGGTGTGAATAATTGTTCCCTAGCTAAAAATTTCCAATACTGTGGTCACTTAACAGTTAATGGTCAAAAGATGTCCAAATCCCTTGGTAATGTTGTTTTAGCTAAAGATGCTTTAGCAAAATACAATCCAAATGAATTAAAATGATTCTTTTACCAAAAATCTTATGCATCCCCAATTGACTATTCTGACGAAATCATGAAGGATGTCAAGAACCAATATGATAAGTTAGTTAATGGCATTAACTCCTTTAAATCACGTTATTACTTACTAAAGCATTATTTACCAAATGCTGATCCATTGTTCGAACAAGCATTTTTAGATGCATTAAATGATGACTTAAATTTTGCCAATGCTTTAACTATTATTCAAAGTTATTTAAAAACTTTAAGTACTGCAGTTACTGAAAAGAATGCGAATAATTTAGACGTAGTTTATCGTTACTTATTAGGTGCATTACAAATTCTTGGCATTAACTTAGAAAATAAGCATACAAAAGACGTTTTAGCAAAACTAGATGAATGAAATAAACTAGTTGCAGATAAAAAGTATGCTGAAGCAGATGCAATGCGGGAAGAATTAATGAACAATAAGATTCTTTAATTTCATGAAAATAAATTCAAATTTCAACGAAGTTATTTTAGGTAAAACTGCTTGTTATGAACTAGTTTCCCAAAATCCAAGTTTAATTAAATTAGTCCATTTATTAAAAAAAGATGACCAATTAATTAAGCAATTAAATTCATTGCACATTCCCTTTGTTTTTAATGATGTAGATCATTACTTTAGCAAATTTAACCACCAAGTCAATCATCAAGGATATGCGATTGAACTAAAGCCAACTGATAGTTTTTTAAACATTATTAGTTGAGAACAGTTAGCGAAAAAGTCGGAAGATTCCAAAAAGCCATCGATTATATTGATATTAGATGAAATAACCGATATGCAAAACTTTGGTGCAATCTTACGAACTGCATATGCTTGTGATTGTGCTGCTGTGATTTTTAAGAAAGATCACCAAGCACAAATCAATGATTACATTGTAAAAACAAGCATGGGTTTTATTCATAAAATTCCCTTATTACCCGTAGTTAATTTAGTGAATGCAATTAAAAAATTGCAACAGGAATTAAATTATTGAGTATATGCTAGTGCCCTTGGAAGCGGATGTGTGCAATATGACGAAGTAGATTATGCATGTCATAGTGCATTGATTGTAGGAAATGAACATTACGGAATTAGTAGGTTAGTAAAAGAAACTGCTGACCAACTGATTCAAATTCCAATGGCTAATCAAGTAGATTCGCTTAATGTTTCCGTATCGACTGGTATTTTGTTGTTTCAGATTAGAAGTGAATTAAAGAAACATTAGGATGAATAAAAGTATTGTTAATTTTAAGGAATTAAACCAAGAAAAAACTTTATTGGATTTATACCATACACACTTTCCAAAAGTACGTAATACGATTATCAAATTCTTTTATTATAAGAATTTGCAATACATCATGGATATTGATGATTTAACTGCCATTCTTGACCAAGCATTTATTACTGCTTACAAGAGTTATTTAAAGTTAGATTGTAAATTTCCATTTGAGAAGCACTTTTATATTATTGCCAAAAGCAAAGTAATTGATGCTTATCGTGCTTATAATAGCAACAAGAAGAAAATTTTAAAGTTAGCGTTTCACGAAAATGAAACGGAATCATTTTTACCTGATTTATATCACCAAGCAACCATTGATGATAATTCAGAAATTGATTGGTTACAAGCTAATCATACCTTGCAAATGAAATTTATTCGCTGATTTTATCGTAGCATTAAGGGTAATGATTTAAACAAGAAAATCTTGTATTACAAATTCAAATATTACGATTTAAATAAAATTGCTAGCATTTTAAACATTAGTAAGCGAATTATTAGTAAACATTGATCTTACTTAATTGGTAGGATGCGTGTGCAATATCAATATTGATTAAAAGTAAATAAAAAATAGAGTGATTAATATATCATATTAGAATATTATGCAAATTAAAGTTGTTTTGGTGTGCACCCAATGTGCCACTAGAAATTATGTGACGAAAAAAAATAAAGCAAGTACGGTTGCATTAAGTTTAAATAAATTTTGCAAAAAGTGCAACGCCGTAACTTTGCATAAGGAAACCAGATAAGATGGATAATGAACAACCTACAACTCCACTAAAAAAACCTGTTAAACATAAAGAATCAGCTTGGTTTAAAACTAAGAAGACTTTCTTTGGTGTAAGCAAGGAATTCAAGCGCATCACGTGACCAACCTTTAAGCATATTTTATGAGGTTTTTTTGTGGTCTTTGTGATGACTGCGTTGTTAGTATTAATCTTTTACATTGTGAAAGACGTCATGATTGCATCGCACGTGGTGAACGTGGTAAAAAGTGCAACTAGTTCTTCAACTAGTGCTGCTAATGCGTTTCGGATATTTAAATAGGAGATAACAAATAAATGGAAAAGAATACAAAAATGGACTTGACTGATCCAGATAATAAATATTTGTGGTACATCGCTACAACGTACAGTGGACGGGAAGATTCAGTAGTAGAAGACCTAATTTCAAAGATTAAGGCGTTAGATCTTGATCAATTTGTCAAGGCCATTAAGGTTGTAAAAGTAAAAAAGATTATTGAACACATTTATGACCATAATAATCCACCCCCAGCTCACATGCGGAATACGAAAAATATTCGCTGAGTAAGTGATAAACCAGGAATTTATAAAAAAGTAGAAACCAAGATTGTTAATAAATTTCCTGGTTATATCTTCATTAAAATGGATTTAAACGACAAAGTATGATTAGCCATCAGAAACTCTTTCTACGTAACTGGCTTTGTTGGTTCAAGTGGGAAAGGTGCTAAACCAATTCCTATTTCTGATAAAGATTTACTTGTTTTATCTGATACCCTTGAAAATAATAAACCAATGGAAGTCGAAAAGCAATCCATTGAAGCAAAAACCAACGTTTATGATGAAACAGAAGATGCCAAGATTCATGAACAATACGAACAATTAAACGAAGCTACCAATTCAATTGAACCTGATGCAGTAGTGGAAGATGTAATTGAATTACCATATAAAGTTGGACAAAAGGTTAAAATTTTGGATGGTTCCTTTAAAGACACTGAAGCAACGGTGCTATCAGTTGATAATAAAAAAGGAAAAGTATTTATTAAATATCGATTCATGGAAAATGAATTAACCGGGGAAGTTGATCCTGAATCAATTACTTCGCTCGAACCACCAGAAGATGAATCGAATAATCAACAAGAAGCATAATTAATTTAAATTATTAATCATAAAAAAAGTAAGATTTATGCGGTCTTACTTTTTTTGTCTTCTTCATCTTCATTTTGGCTTATCGTTTCACTATTAGGATTTACTAAATAATATTGATGCAAAATCGTTTTATCAATGAAGTTACTAAAAATGTTGAATGATTGTTTGCTATTGCAAAATAAAAATTCTTTATTATTTAACGATAAGATGGTATGTTTAAAATTTTCTTGTTCATTTTGACTTAAATTAAAGTAATTAACTAAATCATTCAAATCAATATCATTAATTTGTCCAATAAATAAATATTGAATATTCCCCAAAATTTTGTTGGCAAAATTATGATTAAATAGATCATTAAAATTTTGGGTGCAAAAAGTTAAGCAGGTTTGGTATTTTCTCGTTTTTTTAACAAAACTATATCAAATATTATTAATCGCTTCATTCTTTAAGTTAATGAACTTGTGTGCTTCATCAATTACTAAATGAATTAAATTAGTTTTGTTGTTAAACACATACATGCTAATGTAAGTAAAAATTAAAATTAAAGAAACATTAATTAAACTGTTCGATGTAATTAATTCTTTATCAAAAATTGGTTTAAAGTTAATGATTACTAATTGGTAATTAGTTAAATCAAGTTGTTCACTAAATCAATTTTGATAAATAGTGCAGTCAAGGAATTTTAAATACGCATAATTAAGTGGACTGGTTTGTTTTAAATATGCTAAAAACTTTCAAAAAGAATGATCATTATTTGTTTTAAAGTAATCAATTAAAGCATTAATTAAATCAAGTTTGCTATTAAATTGTAAAAAGAATGTTTGCAAAAACAATAATTTTTCATCTTGGTTAGTAAACTTAATTTGAAAAGGATCAATTTTTAAGGGAATAGTTTGAAGTAATAAACAGTTGGAAAAATATTTAGTTAGGATTTCGTATTCATCTTCAACATCAAAAATAATTACTTGCTGGTGCATTAAAATTAACGATAAATAAATGATCTTCTTTAGCAAAATGCTTTTACCAGTTCCACTTTTACCTAAAATTAAACTAATTCCGTTACTTGCATTACTAAAAGCATTTAAGTAATTAAATTGGTTAAATACAAATGGTAAGTCGTTTTTATCATTCCCTAAATAAATACCGGTTGGGTCATGATAATTTAAAGTATTAGTCATCAAACCAATAATTAAATGGGCAGTTGTTAAATCAATTATTTGTCAATCATTTTTTCAATCAAGAATTTGGAAGTAATTTCATTTCACAACTTCAATTTGAATGTTTAGATTTAAACATCATGCTTGCAATTCACTAATTAATTTTGTTAAATTTTTAGTGCTATTTGCATGCAATAAAAAGTAAAAACTAAAACCAATTAAATCAGCACGTTCTTGATTAATTTCATTTTTATAACCGTGAATCAAATCCCCATTATATTTATTGCTTTCTTTTTGTTTCTTATTAATAAAAATTGGCGTGGGATTTAGTTTATTTAAATGCTCAATGGCTTGTTGCTTTTTTAATTTATTAATAAAAATTAATGATTCACAATCCAAATTTAGATTTAATAAGTTCCATAATCAACTTGGAGTTTGCTCGATGCCTAATTTATTTATTTTTATTAGAGCATAATATTGTTGATGATGAACAAAATATTTGCTTTGATAAATATTAGTTGCTTGCCATAAATCAAACTTTGTTTGGATTAATTGCAATTGAGTTTCATTTACATCATTTAATGCTAATCAATTTAAACCATTAAGAATGTTTAAACTACTATCTTGCTCATATAAAACAAAATATTGCTTTTTGGGGGATATATCATTGACTTTGTTAACTTGTTTAGCATGGTCAGTTAAATAATTAGTTAATGCTTCATTAACTTTAATTGTTTCTAGATTGCTTAAGTAATCTTGCATTAAATCATTCGTACTAATCCCAATGATGATTAAATTAGCATTTAAGTTTGGATTAATAATTAATTGCTCTAGTTGCTCTTGCACATTTTTGTATAATCGTTGAGCAACTAGTTGTTTAACATAATACTTTTTATTTAAGTAAGTAATAAAGTTGTCAGATAAATTGAAGTTAAATTGGGTAACCTTTTTAAGGTGTAATTTTTTTTGATAATTAAAAATAATGATTTTTATTAAATATTGGTAAAGATTAAGGTGATGCACTTTTATCACAATACTTAATAAGTAAATAAACCAAACACAACTAAAAACCAATTTAAATAAGATTACATAATTGCTAAATGCATCCAGACAAACGATGATTAACAAGATTAAAAAGCAAATTAATAATTCTCAATAGGTTAAATTAAAAATTAAATTCTTATTGATGACTTCATAAGTTAAAACTAGTGGTTTTAAAATGGACCTTCGGTTCGTTCCTTTTTCCATTTTTGATCTTCCATGTGAAATTTCTTAAAGTGTTTGTTTAAGAAATTATTCATTCATTTATTTTCATGTTTAGCAAATCATCTTCCTGGTTTGCCAAATAAAACTGATTGGATTTTCGTATTTGCACTATTTAAAGCATGATGGAATTTATTACTTGCTAAAAAGTGTTCCATGCCCGTTGTTTGAATTGGCACGCGTTGAAACAAAATATCTTCCATACTTACATCCTTTGTTCCATCAGGTTGGTCAGGAGAATAATTTGGATTATTGCCTTTACTTAGTGCATAATTACTTGCTCCTTTATGCATAAAGATCTTTTTAAAGAATGGAATACTTCGACCAACTGCTTGCAAACTAAATAAATCAGCAAACATTTCCATTAGTCCTTCTTTAGCATCAAAAATCGAAAGAATCGTGTTAATACTAAAAAAGCAAGCTAATAAAATCGCTAATCCTACTACGACATCAGCAATCATGCAATTAAAAGTTTCATTATTTAGTTTACTATTAATGGCTTGGGCCATTTTTGGATATAGTACCATGCACGTTTGAAAGATTAAAGCAATGAGAATTAATGCTAAGCATTTAATAAAAATAGCGTGTAATCATTTTTTAAAGTAATAACTTTTTTCATCAACATTACTAATAAACACAATGGGACTAATTAAGAACAAAATAATTAGTTCTACAATTTTTCTAATTGTTAAAATTGCATATAAAAATAAAACAACCAATACTGCTAGTGCAAAAATAACTGCAACAATTACATTCCAATTTAATTTTCAAAAATTAGGTGTTCAATCAATAATTTTTGAATTATTACCCGTAATACTTTCGAGATCATAAATTAAGTTGAATTGGTATAAATGTCCTAAGTGGGGTAATAAATTAACTAATGAATTAGGCATACCATCTAGCAAATTGTCAATTAAAGTCCCATCAAAATAAGCTTGATTGTTATTAACTAAATTCTTTAATTTACTTAACGAACTTAAATTTAAATTTTTTAAGTCATTATTAATGTTAATTAGTCAGTTATTTACATCATTTAATTTCACTAAGTCACTACTTAATGAATTTCTAGCGGTTAAATTGGCTTGGTTAGTTTTCAAATTGTAAAGTAAAGCACTAATTTTACTAAAAATGGTTTGATTATTTAACACAAAGCTTTGGTATAAATTCATATTGTTAATAAAGTCAGTTGCATAATAACTATTGCTGTTTAATTTCTTTAAATTAAACGAAAATAGTAATTTATTTAGCTGCTCATTGTTTAAATTATTAAGTATCTGGTTCTTATATAGATCATAGTTTGCTTCGTAATTACCAAGCGTACTGGTAGTTAAATAATTCGTATTATTGCTAAATCCTAATGCATTAAACGCAATATTAATGAGCAATAATAATAAACAAAATGCAATGGGAATTAATGGGTAAAGCAAGATTGTAATGATTAATCAATAAAACGTGTGTTTAAAGTAAAGATGCAATTCATTGCTTAAATATGTTTTAAGAACGTTATAAAGTAAAACAAACAAGAACATGATTAAACTAATACTAAAGCAACTCAAATAAATCAAAAATAAGGGTGAACTAGTAAAGTTATTAATGATTCCACTGTTAGTAATACTAATTGCAAATAAAGTATGACCACAATTACTAGTGATAATCGCAACAAAAATTCAATATAAATACTGGACAATATACAAAATGGGAATGAAAATTACTTCGTAAATAATATAACCAGCAACATGCCAGATTAAACTGTTGTTTGCTAATAGTGCTCACAACATTTTAATTGGCTCCAATTGCACTTGTATCCGATTTAATTAATGGTCCTAAAACTCCCAGAACAATTCCCACAATCACAAATAGTAATAAGAAGCACCCAAAAGCAACAATCCGTTTAATGTACATTTTCTTTAAAAATTTGATTTCTTCATCCCCTTGGGCATGATGAATTTTTCAAAATAACATTCCCGTATAGTAAATAACGGAAATAATCATTAAACCAATGCAAATACCGTAAATAGTATTGATAATGGTGCAAATCATATTTGCCTCATTACTACTTAAATTGGGAATTAATGTTAGTAATAAATTATTTAATTTCATAACACTAATTAAATCGAAAGAAATATGAAGATATCCAAACTAAAAATAATTGAACGAATTTTATTTGCTTTGTTTTTAATTCCCCTTTTAGTGACAATTTTAATTTTGCTGTTTGATGCTAGTTTTTTAAATGCTTTAAGCACATTGTTAACTCATCACCAAAAATGATGAGATAACTGAAGTTTTATCCTGTTTATCTTCAATAACTTACTAAGTTTAGTAAGTTTACTTGCTTATGTAGCAATTAAAGTAAGTTTTAAACAATTAATTAAGGAAAATAAACACAAAAATTGACAAAATAAAAGCGGATTTTAATTTTTTTTATATCATATATAAAGTATATAAATAGATACGTTATAAAAACAGGAGAAATATGATAGACATTAATAGTGTTGAATCAGCATCGAAAGTTGAAACTAAACCAGTTGCTACCGATGCTGCAAAAGTAGATAGTGCATCTACTAGTTCAGAAGCAGATGCAAAATCTGCAAATTCAACAACCCCCGGATTAGAAATTCGGAAGTTAGTTAGTGCTTCAGTTTTATTAGACGCTGGAGTACAAATTGGATTATCC
>JAGCPI010000010.1 GCA_017645255.1 bacterium | reverse complement strand
GAAGAAATGTTGAATTAAATCTCTTTCACTTTGACTTAAATGTGCGTATTCCATGATTAATTAACTTTACCACTTTTTTTATACAAAAAAAGTGCAATAACTCCTTTTAGAGTCGTTGCACTTGAAATTTCACTTTAGGAAGGAAGTTTATACTTCCTTACTTTTTTTGTACCTTACAATCTAATTAAATATTTAATTAATATCGCAAATTAATGATTTATATAGGATGTAAATTAAATCATTGAATTTAAATTATGTTAATATATAAATATACTAAATAAGGAAAAATAAGTCAGTTTAAAGCATGATTAGTAAAATTTGTGTTGAGACATTAGTTTTTTGTATGTCTTGTGTTTTTCTTGGGTGTGCATCTTATCTTCTTTATCAGCGAATTAGATTGCTTTATTTAGATGCTCACCCTGAAAAACGAAAAAGATGTCCAATATATTATGTTGGTAGATATATTGGACATTGAAAGTACGAACCAATTTTAGTTTGCTCAAAAGAAAAATACTATCATGAATGTAATAGTTGAATTGCTCCAGTAATTTATTTAAGTTTATGATTAGGATTATTTATTTTATTTTTTGTTTTAGTATGCGATAAAGGAACAATAGCGTGATTTATTAATGGATAATAATACAACAAATAGTAATCAAAATAATGCAAGTGATTTTGATGAACAAAAAAGACAAAAACTAATGGATGCAGTTAATAATTATTTAACTACCCATAAAAAACCATGGTATTTTCATAAGGATAAAATTAAACCAAGTAATAATCCTTATGCAAATGATTATGATAAAGCTATTTATTTTCCGGTAACAAAATGAGCACCATGTTCAATTCCAATGCCAGTTTTCAAATACTTCAATACTTTTGTTGTTGGAAAACGTGCTTTAATTTCAGCAAAATGAGATTTTAAAGCAAAAGCAAAGTGACCCGGATTTATTAATAGTTTTAGCATGTGAGGTGGCTCATACTCTATTACTTCAATGTGGGCTTGTATTGGCTTATTTTTTATTGGACTTATTATCTTTATTGTTTGGATGTGTTTAGCAATTTAGATTGTTAGTTATTTTTTTAATTAATATTTAGTAAATTACCAATTGACATGACATTCTTAATTTAAATATCAATCATTTAATTATTTCAAGTAATTGTTAAATTTTGATAATGATCAAAATAAAAAATAATTATGATATAAAAAAAGTGCAACGACTTCTAATTAGTTATTGCACTTTTATTTACAACTAAATTAATTTATTGGATAAAAAAAGAACTAGTCACCTAGTTCAATTTTTTATGGTGGAGAATATGAGATTCAAACTCACGACCTCTTGAGTGCAGGTCAAGTGCTCTATCAGCTGAGCTAATTCCCCACTGGTGGAAGTAAGTGGACTTGAACCACCGACCTCACCCTTATCAGGGGTGTGCTCTAACCAACTGAGCTATGCTTCCAATTCTTGGTACTTAAATATTATACACTAATTTAAAAATATTTTTATTTTTTTATAAAAATTTATTTTTTTATTTTCATTTAGGAAAAAATTTAATTAATAAAGTAAGGATAGATTAATTAAATTCTTATTTATTAATAAAATAATAAAAGACTTTTATAAAAATAAATCAATGTATATTTTTTATGGTTTTTGTTTATTATTCCTACCTTCAATAACAAGGACAAATCAACTGCTTAGAAAAAAGCAGGAAATGTCTTTGCTTAATTTTCTTTATATCATTTGTGCTTTTACCATTATCTTTGGACCATTATTAGCACTTGGAGTATTAGATTATCATAATGTAGTTGGTTTAGATTGATCATACTTTACCATTACGATTGTAAGTATTATTGGATTACTTGCTTGAAATACTTACAAGTACCTGAAGCATAACAGCGTGAAAGAGTACTTGCAATTATTAAAATATTTAATTCTTACTGAATGTTTGCCATTCTTAATATGTTTATTCTTTATGCTCACGATGATGTTTATTTCCTTCCGGTTTGTAGATCAATTTGCTTACGCCAATGTTAGTGGATACTTTAAACATGACATGGCTTCATTTAGTGGGGATGGACAACTTGCAATTTACTATAAAATGGTACCAGGATACTTTGTTAACATTGGTTTTTGTCCAAATAATGTCATTGGAATGTACAACTTCTTATGAACCATTTTGCCAGTGTGAGCAGTATTGTATGGATGCAATGATATGTTGCTTTACTTATTTAAGAATAAGAAATATGCACGCTATTATTTATTTACTACTTGCTTATTGCTTGGAATGCTAATCCTTGGTTATGGAATTTTTTGATCTTATGGTGCAGGTAATACTTTACTACAAGGTTTATGTGTTTATTTGTTAGTTTATTTATTCTTAAATAAAAAAACAATTAGTAGTTTCTTTATTGTTTCATTATTCTTATTTTACTTTAGTTGTACTGGGGTTTTATTATCCGTTGGGTTATTAATTGTATTGGGATTATATTTATTATTCTTTAAACCAGTCAAATCATATTTATACTGGCCAGCATATTTGTTCTTAATTTTAGGACCAACGTTAGTTATCATTGGCATGCACCGGTTTGATTACATAATTCTGTTCTTTATTGCATTAGTAATGAGCATCATTGCTTTTATGGCAATTCATCATTTACGATGAAAATGATTTGATTGATCATTCCAAAAGATATATGCTAATTACAATACTAATGCAAGCAAAATTAAATTGCCAAGTTTAAAGTGAATCTTTCATTCCACCTTCTTATATTACATTTTGATTAGCATCTTTTTATTTTGTGCAATCTTATTATGTGCATTATACTTTACAGTTTATAACAGCAAATTCATTTTTAGTGCTTTAAACATTTTAAGTTTAATTGGTAATTTGATTATTTGCCTAGTGATGGGCATTGAATTAATCAAATGAAATAAATTTAACCAAATTACTTTCTTATTATTCTTCTTATGTATTGCTTGTACCATTGCCTCCATTATTGTTTACAGTGATTTTGCTTACAATCATTCAATTTGAAGAATTACCTATTTATCAATTGGATTTAATGTACCAGTTTATTACCTTGCATTATTTGGCATTACTTTATATCCTTGATTCATTGGGTATGTGCACTTTAAAGATATTAAGAAGATGATTAAGAATCAACGCCAAAGTCATCTTAATCATCTTGCTCACTTTAAAAAATACTTTGTGAATATCAGTGCAAAAACTGTGTGATTAGGATTTACGACTTTTGTATTTGTTGGATCATCAATTTACGTGGGAATTAGTTGTGAAGGATATTTATTAACTACTAGTTCAAACGTGCAAATTAATAAAACTTACTTCAATACGCAAGAAGATGCTCAACTAGCAAAACTAAAAACGCTGATGAACATTAACACCAAGTTTTTATCGGATAGTCCGATTAATGCAGTTACTAACATTGGCCAAAACTTAGATGATATTTTAACTTTTAATCCTAACATTCCCAATCCATTATCAGAAGGGACTTATCAACAATTACAATTAAGTTCTGCTACCTCTATTAATGCTTTAACGACCAATATTAGTACTTGAGCAGTAAGCATGTATGGTGATTATAAGACTGCAATTTGGCAATATGCTAATAATTATTATGTTAATGATATATCAAGTATGGATCACCAATTAGCATCTTTATACAACTACAGCATTGAATCAAACAACATTAATATTTGAAATGATAATAACAACTTCAGTAGCATTAAACTAATTCACAACTTTATGGCTAATACTTTTTATGGGGACGAATATGTCAATAATTTTGTGAAATTAGTAAAAGAAGCTAATAGTCACCAATATACCACTTTACAGTACTTAGTATTTAATAGTGCTTCCTCATTATTTAAACAATACCAACAAGATAAATTGTTTAGTGATTTGTGCCATGATTTAAATTACCAAGTGATTTTGAACAATAATATAACGATTAATAATACCTCCTATAGCATTAATCATGACCAAGCATATTTATACATCTTGGAGTTAAAGTAAATGATGCCATTTAATTTAACTGAGCATGCCGTGATGCGCTTTTTGCAACGTAAGAAAAGCAAACTAAACAAGGATAAAAAGACCAAGGATGATCATTTTGATTCCTATCTTGCTTTAAAAATGGAAGCACAAAATTCAATCCTTGTTTATGTGTCAACTGATCGGCAAACTTTATATTATGAATTGCCTCATCATCCAAACTTATATTTTGTGGTAAAAAAAATAGGCATGGTTTGTGTTACTATCAAACCATTAACCTATGCGGAAACTTTAAATTTAGATCGTCCTGCTAATAATTATTAATCAATAATTCATTCAATATTTTCATCATCAATAATGACTTGATCGTTAGGCTTTAATCCGTGTTTTTTAAGCATGTCATTAAGCTTCAATCAAGCCATTTTTTGATTAAAGCGATAAATATTATCTCTCGTATCCATTGGAATGCGATGTGCTCAATATTTTAAAATTGGGTGACTAACATGAACATGGTCATTGTCATCAGTATAAATTGTTAATTTGCCATCATTGATGTTGCTATTTTCTTCATGATCATTATTAAGTTGTTTCATTGTTAACACTTGTTCATTTTCATGCACTAAATCAAGTGCTTGCTTGTTTGTTTGTGCTTCAGCTTGTAAAATTGCTTGCTTATCTTTAGCATAAAAGAATTGCTTAATAATTTCATTAGTAAAGATCTCAATGTTTTGCCCACTATGACACGAAATAAAATAAAGTTGTTTTTGATCACCTAAATATTTTTTTAGGATGTTAAATTGATCTTTAGCCCCATCAGTATCAGCTTTAGATACTGCAATTAGCATTGGTTTATTTAATAAATCAGGACTATATGCTTTTAGTTCATCCATGATGGTTTGGTAAGCACTAATGATATTTTCATTATCATTGATGTCCCCAGAAACTAAATGCACTAATAAATTACATCGTTCAATGTGTTTTAAAAATTCATGACCTAGTCCTTTTCCACTTGCTGCACCTTCAATTAAACCAGGGATATCACAAAAAATAATTGGTTTATTTTGATAAAAATAAGTTCCTAAGACTGGAGTAATAGTAGTAAATGGATAAGGTGCAACTTTGGAATTAACATGACAAATTGTTTTAATTAAAGTACTTTTACCAGCGTTTGGTAGACCAATAATTCCAATGTCAGCTAAATACTTTAGTTTTAAAACTACTTTTTTGTCTTCACCTAATTCGCCTCGTTCATAAAGATTAGGAGCTTTGTTCATTGAACTTTTTAAACTTGCGTTGCCTAATCCTCCCTTCCCACCTTTACAAATTAAGAAACTTTGTTGATCCTTATTTAAATCAACAATCACCTTCCCATCTTCATCATAAACCACAGTTCCAACTGGAACTTTAACAACTTTATCTTTTCCTTTTGCACCGTAACAATTTTCACTTTGGCCATTTACACCATTTTCAGCTTTAATTAATTTAATGTAACGAAGGTCAAATAAACTAGCTTCATTATGGTCTGCTAGTAAGTAGATATTCCCTCCATTTCCTCCATCACCCCCTGCAGGTCCTCCTAAATTAACATGTGCTTCATGGTGTCAGGAAATAATTCCATTTCCTCCATCACCCGCTTTTAATTCAATTTTACATTCATCAACAAATTGCATAAATTACTCTCCTTGTCGTAATCTTTTTATGATTATATAAGAAAAAGAAGAAATAGGAAGCGTGTACTTAAAGCGTTCTTATTTCTTCTTTTTTTTATCTTTATTAATCAGGTTAATTTGTTTATCGTTGATTTCCACGTAGACTGGTTCTTTATTACGTTGCATAGTTTCTTTACGTTGCTTACGTAAAGCAGTTAAGTCCTTTTGGGTCTTAATGGCTTCATCAGTTAATTGTAAGTAGTAGTCTTCTTTATCTTTGGCTAATCCAAGGCATGCTAGTACAATCCGGTTTGCAGTAAAGAACCATAATGGTAAACTTAAAGCGGTAATAATAATGCGGGCAAAGATAATTCAACCCCCAATATTATCAAAACCATTCCCACTAGTTTTACCAACTGGAATTCCTCCAGTAATAATTAACACCACAAACATCATGCAACAAGTTAAAGAAAATGTAATGGTATCATAGTTTATTAACTTAGTTAACTTTCCAATAAATGGTAAACAAATGCTTCATACAATGTATGGAACACATACAGCTGCTAACATGTTGCTGTAATAACTGGTGGTAAAGTTAGCAAGGTTAACTGTTGCATACCCACTTAGCGGTTGTTTTTTTAGCAAGACTGATAAATCATAGCACGCAATTCTAATTCCATCATAAACATTAGATTTATCATAAATGGTTTGCAAATGAGTAAGGATTTGCGAGGTAGTACCTTTGGCAATAATGCCATAAGCAGGGAAAACTAAGAAATCCATACTAAAGTTGATGTAGCCAAATAACAACCATAAAATTAAACCAGGAATCACAACAAATATTAAACAAAATATAAAAATATTAAGTGGCTTGGTGCGAAAATTTTTATTATTTTGGTCGTGAAAAAAACGCATATATACTTATTATATTAATAAAAAGAAAAAAGGTTAAATGTATCGTCGGACTAAATTATCAACACTACCATATTGGTAATGTACTTCATCTAAGTACATATCCACTTTGATAATCCCGTTTTGAAGCAACACAATGCGTTGGGTCATTTTTTCTACTTCAATCATATCATGGGAAACTAGCACAATTGTGATATTATGCTTTTTAGTTCATTGTTGCACAAATTCTTCGAGTTTATGTCGAATTTGAATATCAAGACCGGTTGCTAATTCATCAAGGAAAATAATTTTTGGTTTATGCATTAGGGATAACAATACATTTAAGCGTTGTTGTTGTCCTCCTGATAACTTGCTTGCTCCCAAGTTATAAAATTCCTTAATCTTAAAAATATCTAATAATTCATCAAAT
This sequence comes from bacterium, assembly GCA_017645255.1. The sequence continues at coordinate 10,855 of JAGCPI010000010.1, read as the reverse complement.
TCTTCATCACTCATGCGTTCTTTATCTACTCCTTGGGCATCGCGCATGAAATCAATGACATTCTTAACCGTAATGCCACGAGGATAAGATGAATCTTGGAATTGAATCCCAATTTGTTCTTGAAAACTTTTCTTGTATTTAAAGTTGTAATCAATCGTACCACTGGTTGGCTTATTAATGCCCGCAATGATTTCAACCGTAGTAGTCTTGCCTGCTCCGTTTGCCCCAATAAATGCTAAGTTTTCGAGGTAGTTAATATCAAAACTAATGTTATTAACGGCATAAACCTTTCCCACGTTTTTACGTTTAAAAACCATGCACAAGTTTTTAATTGCAATTAATGGTTTTAATGTTGCATTAACATTCGGATTTTTTTCTTCATCTTCATATCCTTGTTCATTACGTTTTCTTCTTACTGAAATTAAATATGGTTGGTCATTTTTAATAAGATCATCAGTAGTTTCATTCGCAATGTACTTAGGAATGGTTTTTAAAATATCACTGCGATATTGATAGTTTTTATCAATTGGATATTTAGGATCATTGGGATCAAAGACTAAAAATTTTCTTCCACTTAATTCAGAAATACTTAAATCACTTGGCATTTGGTGTAAGTGGTCTTTAATTTGATTAACGTATTTTTCTAATTCAGGATTAGCGACTTTTAATTTTTCCTTTGGTTTTGGAAATAATTTATTTAAAAAGGATTTAATGGTACTTTTTTTATTAGTTGCTTGTTCATCATCATCTTCTTCTTTAGGTGATGATGATTCAATGTTATTTTTATTTAAAGAAGTTTGATCTAATTGGTTAGATTGTTGTGAACTAACAATATTAATTTCTTTAATTGGTTCCTTATTGTTTAAATCAGTTGGTTCACGATTAGTTTTATTTTCATTATCATTCATTATCTAGTACCTCACCGTAATTTCTTGATGGCAACTGCTCCAAAAATAATGGTAAAACCTAATGGTGCTAATCAATTGGCTCAGAAGTCACCTGGTTCATACATTGGTCTATTTAAACCAAAGGTTTGTCATGAAGCAGGACTTCAACCATACTTACTATATTCAAACACACTGTGCGAACCTAAATAATGAAATGATCCAAAGGAACTATTACTTGGAATAAATGATTCATATTGCAAACCATTAGTATATCTAAAAGGTGAGAAGTAACTAATTACGGTTAAACCTTGGTTGCCAAGGATGTTGGATAATGGAATTAATTCTCCTGATAAGAACATTGATAGAAAGAAAATTGCCATTCCTAATCCTTGTGCTCCCATGGTGCTTTTAGTAACTGAGACAATAAATAATCCCATGACAATGGAAAGAATAATAGTATAAATTTGACTTAGAACATAACCCCCTCAGTTAACTTCTTTAAAGATGTACATGAATGCTGGTCCGGCATATACAACTTTGCTATCAGGATATAGTTGCATGTTATGGTTAGAAAAGAAAATTACTACTAATAATAGCATGAAACAAATTTCAAAAACAAACACGGCACTATAAAATAACGAGCATCCGACAATAAACATTCATGGTTTAATTGGTGTCGAACCAATTCGTTTAAAAAGCGAGGAGTTGCGAAAACTTTGAATGGACGTTGGCACGGTTTGCATGGAGTTGGAAGTAATCATTAAGGCAATTAAACCAGGAATAGTTCCTGCAGCAGTTACGACTGTAACTACTCCCCCACTAAAAGAAATATGACTAAAGATTCCTAAAATAAAGATAGGTAAGATGAAAGTAAAAATTGGTTCGGTCTTTGAATTTCAATAGTGACTGTTAATTAATTTAATTACTGCTTTCATTTTTTTATTTCATTAATGGATCATCTAAGATCTTGGCTAATTCATCACTTGCTTTTAAATAATTGTCAATTACTTGTTGTGCAACATCTTTTTTGATTGATTTTTCTACTTCGAGTAAGATATTAATAATTTCATCATATGTTGCTTGACCTTTCTTTGTGACAAAAAGTCAGTGTTCCTTTCCTTTAATTTCCTTCGTAATGTAATCAGCTTTGATTAAATTACTAATGCTTTTGGATAAAGTTGATTGTTTTAATAAACTGCGTTGTTGGATTTGGGAAATTGTTTGGCATTTATGTTGGGCAATCATGATAATGATAAAAATGCCTGTTGGTGATAATTCCTGTTTATATGCAGGGGAGTGAGCATACTTAAAATATAATTTATAAATGTAATGTGTAATAATTTGCGAATTACGAATTATTCGAAAAATTTCCATTGCTTCTTTTCCTTATATTACTTTTCATATGAATAGTAATATTTTACAGGAAAAATTTTTAATTTGCTAATTTTTATTAAAATTTATTACAGAATATTACAAAACAATCATGAATAAAACAATCAGAAATTTTTGCATTATTGCTCATATTGACCATGGAAAAAGCACGTTAAGTGACCGTATTATTGAATTAACTGGTGGACTTGAAAAGCGGGAAATGAAAGAACAAGTCCTTGATTCAATGGATTTGGAACGTGAACGCGGTATTACGATTAAATTAAATGCTGTTCGTTTAACTTATAAATCAAATAATGGACCCGTTGAATTTAATTTAATTGACACTCCTGGTCATGTGGATTTTACGTATGAAGTGTCAAGAAGTTTAGCAGCTTGTGAAGGAGCGATCTTATTAATCGATGCGACAAAAGGAATCCAAGCCCAAACTATTTCCAATGCTTATTTAGCAATTGAAGGGGGTTTGGAAATTGTTTTTGCCATTAATAAAATTGATTTGCCAACTGCCCAAGTTAAAATGTGTCAAGACATGATTTGCCATCAATTTGGGATTAAAGTTGAAGACATTAATTTAATTTCCGCTCGCAGTGGAGTGGGAGTGCCCGCATTACTAGAAAAAGTAATCGCAAATGTTCCAGGTCCTTATGAAAATAATAATGAACCATTACGAGCATTAGTATTTGATTCTTATTACGATAAATACCGAGGAGTTATTTGCTTTGTGCGCGTTCGCAATGGTCAACTAAAAACCAAACAATGAATTACCTTTATGCAAACTGGGGCACATTATCAAATTACCGAAATTGGTTATAATACCCCCAAACCAGTGATCATTGATAGTTTAAACTGTGGGGAAGTAGGATGATTTAGTGCCCAAATTAAAACTATTAAGGACATTGATGTTGGTGACACTGTAACTGACATGCAAAATCCTGCTCTGGAACCATTACCAGGTTATCGAAAAGTTTTACCAATGGTGTACTGTGGTTTTTATCCTTTAGACACAAATAAATTTGAAGAACTAAAAGAAGCGATGCTAAAAATTAGTTTGTCCGATTCTTCACTAGTTTACCAACCAGAAACCAGTCAAGCGTTAGGTTATGGAATTCGTTGTGGATTTTTAGGCTTATTACACATGGATATCATTAAGGAACGGATTACGCGTGAATTCAAAATTGATTTAATTTCAACTGCTCCTAGTGTTTTATATAAAGTTACTACAACAAGTGGGGAAGAAGTAGATGTTGATAACCCAACAAAATTACCTGATCGCAACAACATTTTTGAAATTAAAGAACCGTACGTTAAATTAAGTATTACTACGCCCGAAGAATACATGGGAGATATTAATAAATTATGTAAAGATTCCCGGGGTGAATATACTTCCATGGAATTTATTGATAATAAACGTTATAAATTAAACTACGAAATTCCAATGGCCGAAATTATGTATGCGTTCTTTGATAAACTAAAGTCAATTTCCAAAGGATATGCCAGCATGGACTATGAACCAATTGGCTATAAGGCCAATGATTTAGTTAAATTAGAATTTTTAATTGCTAATGAAAAGGTTGATGCTTTAACGATGATTGTTTATAAGCAAAATGCATACAGTTTAGGCCGTTCGCTGTGTGAAAAATTAAAAGATGAAATTCCCCGCCATCAATTTGAAGTTTCCATTCAAGCTGCGATTGGGGGCAAAATTATTGCCCGTGAAGACATCCCAGCTTTACGCAAGAACGTTTTAGCTAAATGTTATGGGGGAGACGTTAGTCGCAAGAAGAAACTGCTAGAACAACAAAAAGAAGGGAAGAAAAAATTAAAGGCGATTGGGAAAGTTAATATTCCCCAAAACACCTTTATTAAAATCTTTAATACAAATGATTAAATACTACTTGGATTATCAACGGAGTAATGATGAGTGGAATGATCAAAATCAATTTGTTTATCATCATTTTGATTTTGATCTTTTACTTCTTGGTCACTGTTAGTTGATTCACTAGTTGCATCATTTTCATCATTAGCAGTTTTTGCATCATCATTGACATCCATGTCTAAGCTATCTTCGTTATTACTATCAATTGATTCTGGTTCTTTATTAGCATTATCAATGATTGGTTCTGCTTTATCAGCTTGTTTTGCATCTGCTTTAGTTTGCTTATTTTTCTTGTTATATAACTTACTAAATAAGGTTGAATTAGTTTGTACTTCTTCCAAGCTACTCATTAGGTTGTACATGAAGTACTTTAAGCATAAAAAGCAAATGACTGGTAAATAAGACCGAATGCGCATGTTTGGTCGGTCTTTATTTGGAATATTATAAGTATCTAATGGAATCCGGTGCACTAACACGTTCCGATAGAATTTCGCATGATTTCATCATAATGTAGTTAGCACTAAATTACTGAAATTCATCATTTCATTACAGTATTCATTGTTATCGAAATATTTACTTCAATTAGTGCTATTAAGCATGGTTAGTAGCGAAGTCTTACTACCGTCGTTGTGAAATTGGTCAACGTTGAAATTATCGGGTAAAGTAATTCCCATGAAGTTCCTGGTGACATAGTCAATACTTAAAATAAATAAAGTATTGCATTCAATCGAAATTTTACTTTGTTTTTTATCGTAAAGTTTGCGAAAGAAAACAGGATTATTTTTAAAAACATCTTGAGCAACATGTTCTAATTTTTTATATTGTTTAAAAATCAGAACAAGTTGGTTCAATTCTCCTTCTTTTAAAGTACTGTGACTAGTTTTCTTCATGAAATGTCTTACTTTTGGTAATAAAACATAGGCCTTACTAAACAACGTATTACCAAGTTTTAATGCCAATTCAAAATCTGATTTCTTCTTATTTTTTCGTTCGATGACATCACAAAAACGTTTGTAGGCAGGAGTTAGTGCATTTAACTTCTTGATTACTTTTTTTGCATTCTTGTTATACATTGTTTTTCTTTCCCTTTTATAAATATTTTAAACGGAATTTTCTTTAATCTTATAGCAAATAACATATTTTTACTAAAAATTTAAAAAAAATTAATTAAATGAATGAACAACTTAAAGAAAAATTAGAATTAGTCCCTAAAACTCCTGGGGTCTATTTATGAAAAGATGCTGATGGAACCGTAATTTATGTTGGCAAGGCAATTAACTTGTTTAATCGGGTTCATCAATACTTTATTTTCCCGCAAAATGTCCGACGCACCCAGTTAGCAGCTAACATTGCTGATCTTGATTATGTGACAACTAAAAACGATAATGAAGCATTTGTTTTAGAAAATAATTTAATTAAAAAATACCAACCAAAATATAACGTTTTACTAAAAGACGGCAGTAATTATCCATACATTTTGTTAACCAATGAGTCAAATCCACGTTTAATTTACACGCGCAATGTCATAAAAGGCAAAGGTAAATATTATGGACCAATTTCCGCGGGGGTTAAAAATAAATTTGATATTTATAATCTAGTGCAACAAATTTTTCCCTTACGGAAATGTAAAACAATTCCGCATGAAAAATGCTTATATTATGACCTTGGGTTGTGTTTAGGACCTTGCATCAAAACAATTAATCCTGAAATTTACAAAGAAATAAAGAAACAAATTGATGATTTTTTTCATGGTAAATATAAGGGAATTGCTGATGAATTAGCTAAACAAGAAGCACAATTAGCAGCTAATTTAAATTTTGAACAAGCACAACAAAAACATGAATTAATTGAATCATTAAAAACTTTAAAGATTAATCAATCGGTACAATTAACTAATCACCAAGAACAAATTGATATTGTTGCTTATAAAGTGATAGAAAATCAATTAGGAATCGTTGTCTTTGGGTATGTCGATGGAAAGTTATTGAATAAATTTGATGCTTTAGAACAAATTTATGATGATAATGACACTGATAGTGTTGCAAACTATTTGTTGCAATACTATGAACGTTTTAATTTACCAAATCAACTTTATATTTCGTTAGATGATACTAATTTAAAACTATTGGAAAATGCATTACATATTCCTATTAAAAATCCAACCCAAGGTGCAATGCAAGATATCATGCTAAATGCTTTGAATAACGCGAACGTTATTATTCAAAACAATTTAAATACGAAAACATTGAAAATTGCCCGCACCCTTAAAGCAAATGATGAATTACGTCAACACTTGGGAATGGATGAATTAAAACGCATTGAAATCTTTGATAACTCTCATATCATGAACATGGATCGGGTTGGAGCCATGGTGTGCTATGAAAATGGAGAACCAAATAAAAAACTTTATCGGAAGTACATTATTCGCAACCAAGAATCACAAAGTGATGTGCAATATATGGAAGAAGTATTAACCAGACGATATAGTAAATTGCAAACTAATAATGAAGCACTACCGGATTTAATTATTGTTGATGGAGGTAAACTGCAAGTTGAAGTTGCTAATAGAGTATTAAAAAATTTAAAATTAGATTTATTAGTGAATGTAATTGGTTTAAAGAAAAATGATCATCATAAAACTAATTGCATTGTGCTAAAAAATTTAACCGAAATTCCCATCGATAAGAAAAGTGACTTATATTTCTTCTTGTTAAATATGCAAGAAGAAGTGGACCGGTTTGCAAAAAGTTTCTTTCGGGATAAACATTTAAAGTCAATGTATAACAATGAACTAAATGACATTAAAGGTTTAGGAAAGAAAAGAAAAGCCGATTTAATGCAAGCATTTAATAATTTGCAAGAAATAAAAAATGCAACTTTTAGTCAACTATGTCAAGTTGTTCCTAAAAATGTTGCATTAGAAATTATTAAAAAATTTAGTACGAATTAGTTTTGGTTGCGTCCTTTTTTTGTTGCTTAATATCGTTATATATTAAGCGATAAACATATTGTTTTAATTTCTTAAACCCACTAAAAGTGTGCATTAATTTATGGGGCGGAAAGCAAAATATTGGGTTTAATTCTTTATAAGACAATTTTAAGAATTTTTCTTTATTTAACGTAATTTGGCCAGTTAATATGAAACGTTTTGGTTGATATAAGGCAATAAATCGTCAAAGATTATTAATCTTATAATCACTAAAATCACTGGTATAGCAAATACCTATGCCAAGCTCAGTTTCGATTATTGCATATTCTTTATAGATATGCTTTATGTTAAGTGCATTTAAAATTCGTTTCATATCTTGGTTATAATTTTATTACATTTATATTTTTGAGGTAGTTTTAATGAGCAAAGAAGATGAATTAAAAACCATTCATGAGATTATTGATATGATTCGCTATTACATCCAAGCAGATGGAGGAGATTTATTTTTTGTCTCTTACGAAAATGGAATTGTTACTTTAAAGATTACAGGCAATTGTGTAGGATGTAACATTCAAGATGTGACATATAAAGATGGTTTATTGCAAATCTTGAAATTAGATTTGCCAAACATTAAAGACGTAGTATTAATTGAAGAAAAAAGTGACATTAATGCATTGTGAGATGAATTTGACCAACAACAAGTTCGTACTTCTCCTTTTGGATCATTAGCACCAATTAATAATAACTCACCAATTGTGCAACAGCAAGTAAAAGAAATCGATTTAAATAATGATGAACAAGTAGAAATTATTGATCATACTAAAAAGCCTCAAAAGCAAACAAAAACTAAGAAAATAAATAAGACTAAAAAAGCCACAATTGCAAAGAAAAATAAAACAATTTCTACCAAAAGACAAAAAGCAACTAAAACTAAGCAAGCAAAATCACCTGCTAAAAAAGCAGCAAACAAATTAAAAAAAGTAACTAATAAAACAAATAGAAAAAAACAAAAAGAAAGTTAACATGAGATTTGATGAAATTCAAATTTCGTGTTTTTTTCTACAAATTATTATTTTTATGTAAAGTATTCATTAATACTTTTTAAAGTATCATAATTAATGCTTGTTGTTAAATTGTTTTGTCAATTACTTTTTAATAAATTAAACAAAAAGCAATAATCCTTTTTGAAAGAATTATTGCTTGATTAAAAGAAATGAATTTAATCATTACTCTTATTCTTGATGGTTTTTAACGGTAAAATTTTAAAAATAAATGCATTATTGACCAGCATTAAATTACTAATTCCCATGCACACAGCGGAAACGATTGGGAAAATAATTCCTAAACCTGAGATTGGAGCAATTGCTAAATTGTAGCAAACAGCTCAGATCAAATTTGCTTTAATGGTATTTTTAGCTTGATTAATTATTTTAATCGCATCAACGATACTTTGCAAGTCATTATTAAGAATAATGAAATCACTGACACTTTTTGAAATGCTACTGCCACTATTCATTGCAAATGAAACATTTGCTTGTTGCAGTGCAGCAATATCATTTAATCCATCACCAACAAACATTACTTTTTTAGTTTGTTGAATTTGTTCAATGATGCTTGCCTTGTTGGTTGGTAAAACATTGGCAAATACTTCATCAATTCCTAATTCACTTTGTAAATATTTAGCATTCTTTTCATGATCACCAGTAATTAAATAGGTATAATAACCCATTTTCTTTAATTCCTTAATCACTGTTAAAGCATTATCCTTAATTTCATCACTAAAACCAACAATCCCAATGATTTTATTGTTAGTAATTAAGAATGAATAAATTGTAAGCGGTAAGTTGCAAAATGCTTCTTCTTGCGAATTTAAAACAAGATGTTGTTGATCTAAATAATTTTTACTTACAATTTGGTAAATTTGGTTATTAATTGTTCCTTGTAAACCAATTCCAGCTAAAGTATGAAAATCACTCACTGCTAAGGTTGGTAATGTTTGATGATGTAATTCATAATCTTTGCTGAACGCTTTTGATAAGACGTGATCAGACAATTTACTAATTGAATAAAAGATTGCTAAATTTTCCTCATTCATTTTTGCTTTAATTGCAAATTGACTAGTGGTTAAAGTACCAGTTTTATCAAAGGCAATTGCTTTTACATCACTAATAGTTTCAAAAGTTTTAGACTTGTTTAACAAAATTCCATGCTTTAAAAATTTCGCACTTGCTGATACTAATACTAATGGTATAGCAATTCCAAAGACACAAGGACAAGCACTTACTAGTACCCCAATGGCATAATAAACCGAAATAGAAGTCCGATTTTTTGCTCAATTTAAGTGCATATGGTTGGTAACGAAGTTTGGTAAATCATATCCACAATAAAATTGAATTAAAAAGAACATTACGGCAATCACGATAATAGTAGGGGCAAACCATGCTGCAACTTTATCGATGGTTTTACGAATATGGATTGATGCTCCTTGGGCTCGTTGCACTTTTTTGATAAGTTGATTAAGCATGCAATCTTTATATGGATTAGTAACACTTAATATGATTGGTTCACCTTTGTTGATAGTGCCCCCATAAATTTCATCACCACAATGATAATTGTTTTCAACCATTTCTCCATTATACATTGAAGCATCAATCATGGCTATTGAAGAAATTAATTTTCCATCAGTTGGAACAATTTCACCTGGTTTAACTAAAAATTGTTGTCCTTTTAGTAAAGTCTTAGTTTTTACATCAGTGATTTGGTGTTGATCATTAATCAAATGAGCAATTTCTACTTTTTTATCATTTAGTTCATTAACTTTATTACTTAAACGTTTAGTAAAAAAGAAGTTAATATTATCACCCATGGTGACAATAAGAATGATGGTAGCACATGTATAAAAGAAGGGAGTAAAATCAGTTGGTAGATGCATTCAAATTAAGCACGCTAAATATAATGAGTAGCAAAATGGAATGAGCGTGCCCACAAATACTAACGCATTCATGCCAAGACTTTTCGTTTTAAAGATTTCGCGGTATAATCCCGTATAAATGTGAAAACCAAAAATAAATTGCATATAACAAGCAGCAATAAACTGTCAGATTAAATTATGCAATCCGTTGGGAGCAATCCCAATTAACATTAACAAAACAATTAAACAAGCAAAACTAAAGTTCAATCATTTCCACCAGTTAGTTTGCATTCAACTAAACTTTGTGGTTAATGATTGCATGTAATTAATAAATTATCCTAGTCGTCTAATTCACAAGCATTGTATCCAATGCTTTTAATAGTGGCAATAATGTCATTTACATCAATTGATGGATCGTAATCAATATTGATTTCCTTAGTAGTTAAATCAAATACTGGACTTACTTTATCTCCATATTTTTTAATTAATGCTTTTTCAATCTTTTTGGAGCAAGAAGGACAATCAAGATTGGAAATTTTTAATACAACATTTTCCATTTGTTTCCTTTATTAAAATATTTTTTTATTAATATATTGGGTTTAAAAGTATCGAACTTTGAATCGTAATTATTTTGGGCTATTCATTCTAGGAATAACTTACTTATATTTTACCTTATAAATTATGTGCACGAAACAAGAGAATAAAAAAAATAATCCGCTTGAAACGGATTATTTAATCTTAGCTTGAGCATAACTCCCAAGACTTGCCTGGCGGAGACTGGGGGATTTGAACCCTCGCGAGCATTGCTGCTCCTGTCAGTTTTCAAGACTGATCCCTTCGGCCACTTGGGTAAGTCTCCAAAT
>JAGCPI010000009.1 GCA_017645255.1 bacterium | reverse complement strand
TCAACTTGGATCTTATGATACGTGGCATTTACACCATGATATCGTTTGTCGTAATATCGCAAAAATAACTTTGAAAATTCCTCATATTTTAAGTTATGAAAAAAGTATTTATTGCGGTGCCGATTAAATGCTTTTTTATTAGCAATTTCTGCATTGTAAAAATGATCAAAAGTATTTCTTTTTAATTCCCGCGAAATTGTTGATTTACTGCGATTTATTTTTTTAGAAATTTCACTGATTGATAATTTTTCATCATTGAAGAAATGTTGGATTAAATTTCTTTCACTTAGGCTTAAATGTGTGTATTCCATGGTTAATTAACTTTAACACTTTTTTTGTACAAAAAAAGTGCAATAACTCCTTTTAGAGTCGTTGCACTTGAAATTTCACTTTAGGAAATATAGGTTTTTCCAACCTATATTTTTCATTATCTAATTATTGAAATTAATCTTTTTCGTAATTTAATTGTCTAAATAAATCAATTAATTTAATATCATCGTGATTATCAGGTTTTTTCATTTCAATTGCAACATCAAAAGCAAAGTGAACTAATTCATCCTTTTGAATTCCTAATGCGACATTATAAATATTCTTTTCAATGCATTCAACACAATATTGAGCAAACTTAAAGCAAGTAAGTAATTCACTAGCAGTTGGGTTTGCCCCTCTTTGAGCATAGCCAATCGAATTAAAACGCATGTGCAATTTTAGTTCATTTTCGACGTGACTAACAATTTCGTTATATGTTGGGTACCCGTTAGTACCATAAAACTTTTCGGTCACAATAAAAATTCCTCAATTTTTATGGTGACTTTTAATTAACTTGATTTGGTCAACAAAATCTTCTTTAGTTCATGGATTATGTCTGGTAATGACTGCATCAGCAAATGTAGCAAGTGCTGCGCCCACACTTAAATCACTACATTCCCGTCCCATTACTTCAATTAAACAAAAAGAATTAAATGATTTTACGGTATGTCTAATTGCTACAATTTCTTGCAAAATTAAATTAAGTGCACTATTAAAACCAATGGTGTAATCAGTTGAACCCACATCATTATCAATGGTAGCGGGAATTCCAATTACGTTAATGCCATGGTGCATTAAAATTTGCGCGGCGTGATAACTACCATCTCCACCTAAAATAATTAATAATTTAATATTTTCCTTCTTTAAATTATTAATTGCTAATTCAACATTAGTTGGTAATTTAAAATCAGGATAGCGAGAACTGCGAATAAAAGTACCACTATCGAAAATATGATCAGTATCAGCTTGAAATTCACAATAATCAAATGGTTTGATTTCGCCTTTAAGCAATCCTACGATTCCATCATAAATAACTTTTACGTTTCATTTCTTTAAATAAAAAAACCGTAGTAAGCTAATGATGGTCATGTTCATTCCAGGTGAATCACCACCTGAAGTCATGAGAGCAATAAAATTATTTGGTTTGGTAAAATCAGGTAGTGGATTTTTCTTATTTATTTTATTCATTCTTTAATCTATTCCAAAAGTGAGAAATCGTTTTCATCAACATAAGTTGGCTTATTATCATTGGTAGTAGTTTGTTTGGCATTAATACTAATGATTTCGCTAAGTGCTTTTTCGTTTAAAGTATTAACTTCCAAAATCATGGTTGGTCGTTTAATGGAATCAAACATTTTGTTAATGATGGTATTTTGCTTAATTAAACTAGTTCCTTGCATGCTCTTTGGGATTTGCAAACCAAGGTATTGCAAGATGGTAGGAGCAATGTTGGCAATTGAAACATTATCATCTGCTAAATGAATTTTGCGTTCGCATAAAATAAAGGGAACTTTGCAAGTTGTATGATAAGTTTTAATGTTCCCATTTTCATCAACCATCTTTTCACAATTACCGTGGTCAGCAGTAATAATTAATTTTCCTTCACTATGATTAATCAACTTATCATACAAAGAACCTAAACATAAATCAATTACTTTTAGTCCTTTAATCGCAGCATCTAAATTCCCCGTGTGCCCAAGCACGTCAGGATTAGAATAGTTAACAAAAATTACATCATAATCATGTAAATGTTCCAAAATGTAATTAGTAATTTCGACTGCTTGCAATTGGGGATGTAAATCATAAATTAATTTTTTATCAATTGGAAAACTATGTCACGTTTCATCTTTAAATGGTTCGTCGTGCCGACCATTTAAATAATAAGTAATATCGTTAATCCGTAATTTATCAGAAATCTTTAATTGCTTTAAACCATGTTGACTAATTACTTCGCTTAAAGTAAAATCAACAGTCTTTTCTTTAAAAACTGACTTTAAATTAAAACCACCAAATTCAGCTAAACTATACACTGCTAAATTATTGCGATGTACATAAGTGTCGTATTGTTCTTGATTTTGATTCAACATTAAACTTAATAATTGTTCAGCGTATCGATAAACAGTAAGAATAACGATGTCATCATCGTCAATTTTACTGTCTTCATAAGCAATGTTGTATTGGGGAATAAAAAATTCATCCGGACAGTTTAATTCGTATTCTTTATTTACATAAGCTTCAAAATCACTGAAATTATCTCCATCATGTCGCGTCATTAGATTTCAAGTTTTAATGGTTCTTAGTCAGTGTTCACTATCATCTAACGCATAATGACGACCAGAAATATCAGCTAACTTCCCATTGCAAGATTTTAAAGCATTATAAAGATCACTTAAATAAGAAATAGCAGATTTCTTATTAACATCCTTCCCATCCGTGATGGCATGCACAATTGGAGTAAGTCCGTTTTGAGAAATCAATTTAATTAAGGCAAAAATATCATCATCATATCCAGTGATCGGACTGTGCGATACTAAACCAATGATGTGAATGGAAGTTTTTCCACGTTTTTTAGCTTCGTTAATAGCATCTAATAAAATTTCATTTTGAAAGAAACTATTATCAGCAACGCTGTCAGCAATTTGCTTGCAATAAGCACTTATTACTCTTCCACTGCCCATAATCATATGGTTATTTTGACAAATGCCATACGCCCCTTCAACTAACCCACACGCAGGACCAGATGTTTCAAGTAAAGTTCATGGATAATTTTGATGGATGATTTTAACATTTTCCATTTTGGCAAGCAATGGAGCATTCCCAGTTTCATAATTGCTAATACCAAAGCCATCCAAGATGGCAACAACTAATGGTTTATCACTCATAATAAGTTAATAATTAATTATTTATTACCAACATTTGATTCATCAGGTAATGAGGATTCTTGGTTATTAGTTGCAGTTGCTTTAGCATCTTGTCAATTTTTTGCTCATTTCGATGCTCAATCTTGTGTAGTATTTGCACTTAGATTTGGTTGTTCACTAGTTGGTTGTTGTTTTAAATGGGCATTTGGATCAGGACTTGCTTCTTTAGCATTTAAATCTTTGACATGGTGTCGTGGATCTGGAAGTGGTTTGTTAGTTGCAGCAATTTCTTTTTGTTTTAAAACATAATATTTATTACCTAATGAAGGATAATTTTGGGCAATGATTTGACTAGTACCATAAGCAATATCATAAAAGGAAGTAACATCCAATGAACTACGACCAATTAATAACCCATCAATTTGTTCACTGCTAATATAGTTGTTGTAGTTAGCACTATTAATGCTACCTCCGTACACAATCCGAATACTATTAGCAGCTGCTTCATTATATAAATCTTTAATCTTGGTGCGGATTTCTTTAATTACTGCTTCAACAGTTCCTACAGCAATTGGATCAGCTTGACCAATTGCATAAACTGGTTCATAGGCAATAATAACATTAGGCAAGTTATCAATTAGAACTCCCTTAATGTCTTGTTCCACTTGGTTCAAAATGTAACTAACTGAATTGTGAGCATCGCTAACTTCTTTTGGGTCCCCCACACATAAAATTGCATTCATGCCGTTATTAGTTAATGCTAAAACTTGTTTATTAATATCTTCTTCAGTTGGATGTTCAAGTGATCTTACTTCTCAGTGACCAACAATGCTTGTATTAATTCCTTCTTCTTTAAGTTGCGCATATGATACACATCCCGTGTAATTTCCGCTTGGTTCACTGTTGCAATTTTGAGCACTAATGATGATGTTTGAAACCGAGTTTCTGGTAAATCATCCCGCACGAGCAATGTAAGTTTTGCATGCAATTAGACACAAATAACTTGGTGCTAATGCAAGATCTAATTCATCAGTTAATAAGTGACTACGATTAAGCATCTTATTTAAAGTCATTAAATAATTGATGGCTTCCTTGCGGTCCTTATTCATCTTTCAGTTTCCAATAATAATCTTTCTACGCATTTTGTTAATTTCCTTTCCGTGTTTGTATTAATTAAATTAATCAATTATTAGCAAAAAATTAAATGATTAATTATAGTTGTAAATAGTTTTTGAACCACGCATCTAATGCACCAATTTCATTATCAAGTTCAAATAAACTATTACCGTATAAATTATAATAAATTTTAAACTTTGGTTCAGTGCCACTGCGTCTAAAGCGAATTCATGAATTACCTTCTAATAATCAATCCACACAACCCCCTTTAGTGTTGTAAGCAATGCTGGTAATTTTCCGGTTTAAAACATGATCTTCTTTAAATTGCAATAGTTTATCCAAAATCTTGTCCACTTTTTCTTGCCAATTATCATCTTTAATGACAAAACTATAAGTTTTACCTTGTCAGTAACCATATTCTTTGTAAATTTGGTCTAAGTAATCAACAAAGTCTTTGTTATCCTTAATTAATTGGGAATAAATTTCAAGTGCTAATGCCCCAGCTTGAAAGCCATCTTTATCACGATCAATACTACTATTTAATGCCCCAATCGCTTCTTCAAACGCCACTACTAATGAACCAGTATCCACGTTATCAGAAACATAATTACCCATTCATTTAAATCCGGTTGGTGTGCGGTGCACACTTGCCCCGTATTTCTTAGCAATTAAATCAACCATGTTCGTTGAAACATAAGATGAAACAATGTATGGAGGTTTAGCAAATTTTTTATTTTTTAATACGTAGTAAGTAAAAATAATTCCTAATTCATTACCACTTAAAAATTTCCATTCATCATCATGATAAATAGCTACTGCCATCCGGTCAGCATCCGGATCGTTCGCAATAATAATTTTGGCATTGTTCTTCTTGGCATATTTAATGGCAAGATCAAAACTCTTTGGTTCTTCGGGATTAACTACAGCACTATAAGTAAAGTTCGAATCATATTCATTTTGTTCTGCAACATCAATGATGTTAGTGTATCCTAACATTTTTAAGAACCGCGGAAATTTCTTGACTGAAGTTCCATGGTGACCTGTAAAGACAATTGGAAAGTTCTTATTAACATTCGGGTGCGTATTTATTAAAGCACTTTTAGCAGCAGTGAAATAATCATTGATGTTATCACGAGAAATATAGGAAATATTTGCTTTTTCTAATTGATAAGTACGGTCTAAAACTTCATTAAAAGGAGGGCAATTAACGATGATGTCATCTGCATCTTCATCAAGAATTTGGGCCCCATTGCTACCATAAATCTTAAATCCGTTATAAATTTTTGGGTTATGACTTGCAGTAATATTAATGCCAGCATTACATTTATAAGCAAGTACCGTGTATGAAATAATGGGAGTTGGCATTAATTCATTATTTTCGAATAATAAAACTTTAATCCCAAAGGAACTTAATACTTTTGCACAAACTAAAGCAAAATGACTGGAGTTTTTGCGATTATCATGGCCAATTACTACGGTAATATTTTTATTATCTTTAAATTTATTTAATAAGTGTTTGGCTAATCCTTCAGTCAACATTTGGTAAGTAAAAGTATTAAAACGTTGGTAACCAGGACCCATTTTCATTCTGACACCAGCGGTTCCAAATTTCAATGCTTTTTGATCAAAGATTTCTTTAACTTCTGCTTCATCCATGTCCATTAAAGCAGATTTCAATTCGGCATTTACCCTTGGATGGTTCATTCATACTTGGTAAATACGATTGGTAATGTTATCTAACATAAATTATTTTTCCCCTATTCTTTACTCTTTGTATCACGATTAACTTTAATTAAATTTAAATTATCATTGACATCTTGCAAATAATTCTTAATCGTAAATTGTTCTCTTTTATCATAATATTTAATATTACTCATAAAGGTATTAATTATATCTTTACTGATTTTTTGAGAACTATAAATAGTAGCGATTAAATCATCTTTCTTTACTTGATCCCCACCTAATTTATTAAATTGAATCCCAGCTTGGGAATCAAATTTTTCAGTTTGGGTTTTGTAAATTCGCAATTGTTCACATAAATAATAAAGTTGATTATAATCACTTAATTCAATAAAGCCATCTTGAATTGCATTAATATTAGTTTTATATTTAGGTACAAAATATTTATTAATTCGAAAGTTATTGAACTTAATTAAATCGTATCCTTTTTGCTTTACCACTAAACGTTGAAAAGCAATTAAAGCTTTCTTATTAACTAGCAATTCTTCGACTTTGTCTTCAGTTGCTTGTTTATTAATATTTAAATTTAAGCGGTATAAAATTTCACTGACAATTTTCTTTAATAATTTGGTATAAATTGGTCAATCTTTATAACTATTAAAGAAATCAGTTACTTTTTTAATTTCTAAAGCAGTGCCTATATAGCGGTCCAAAACATTGTCACTGCTAGTAAGAAACACAATCACTTTTTTATTAAATTTATTGGCAATGTCAATTACCAGTTGACTAGTTTTCTTTGCTTCGTTAAGATTTTTAAGATAGGCGCAATTACCAAATTTGAGGTTGACAATTAAAACATGGTTATTAGATCAAAACTTTAATGCTAATGATACACATAAATAAAGTACCATGTTTTGACAAGCGCAATCATTTAATAATTGCATTAATGGAGCAAACACCGGCATGATGTGATTAATTTTTTGATAAATTAATTGATTTTGGGGATCGGAAAGAATTGATTTTTTAATGTAAGGAATTTCTCCAGTTACGCCAATCGTTTCAAATTTATCAAATAAGGTTCCATTAAATCCATAAGGAACTGCAGCATACGTATAGTGAAATTTCAAATTAAATTCTTGCAAGACTGGACCTAGAATTAATGGCAAACTATCACCCATTTCGTTAATATTTAGATAGTCAAGAACGATCATATTATCATTCTTATTATCAACTTCATCTCAATGAATCCCATCAACTTTTACGGTTTGTTGAATAGCATTAATAAAGGCAACACATTCATCTAAATTAAGACTTTTAAGGTCTAAAGTGCTAACAAAACTGCCAATTGCTCACGGTTGATTTTTCTTTAAAAGAGTTGATATAAAAAAAGAGAAATCGTTTTGACCTAAAACGATCCCATCTTTTTTATTATTAATTAATTGTTGTATCGATTGATTAGATAAATTACTTATCTTCATCATCTTTTAGAGTGCTCATTCATAGTCCACCCTTGGTAGAGTATGCATAAGCAACTGCGATTTTACCGTGAGGAATGTGGAAGGTTACTTCTGGATGTTCGTGATCTCCCAAATATCTCTTCATACGTAAACCGTCAACATCTAATTCGATGAAAATAACACGGTTGC